>CAVIPP010000111.1:0-4301 GCA_963644615.1 Oscillospiraceae bacterium | reverse complement strand
AAAAAGTAACTATCAATAACCACAAAAATAAAGCCATCGTCTTTAAAGGCAAGATTTTAAATGCTGAATATTTTGGAATGTATGCCAAATTCTATGTGCAAGTGGACGATGACTTAATCAAAGTTATTCGCCTTAATTCCTTCTCCGATAATTTAAAAATCGGTGATGAGGTAACGCTTGGCTTTAATTACGAAGATATCTTATCTTTTTCTCAAAATGAGAAAAAAGAGGAAAAAGCTGTTAATGAAATAAATGATAAACCCAAAAATAAATTACTCAATTTCTTTAAACGAAAAAATCATAAAGAAAAAAGTAATAGTAGTCTTCCGAGTAATGAAGGCGGTATGAGCAATATCAGCTAGAGGACTAGTTATGGAAGCAGTAGTAAATAAGAAAACAAAGCTCATTAAGTTCTTCAAGAATCCAAGAAACATCTTTTTTGTGCTTGAAGGAGTGTTTTTCACCTGGTTTATCTTTTCGTTTTTAATTTATCCGAATCTCAATTTATTTGGCTCTTTAGCGTTTGGAGGAGATCTCGGAGATAACATCAAAGCAATCATTGACTCCGAGCGAGCGATGAGAGCTATTGGCAACTCCTTTATCTTGGCTATATCGATGTGCGTAACAGTTAATGTTGTTGGTACATTAATAGTCCTCATCACTGAATATTTCAAAATAAGTGGTGCAAAGATATTGCGACTTGGCTATATGTCAACAATGATTTATGGGGGCATGATTTTGGTGTCTGGTTACCGTTATTTATATGGACAAGTTGGCTATTTTACCAAATTCTTACAACTAATTTTTCCATCGATGCCGATGACTTGGTTTGAGGGTTTTGGCGCAGTACTTTTCATCATGACTTTTGCCTGCACAACCAATCACGTCGTATTTTTAAGAAACGCTCTTCATCAAATCGACTATCAGACAATTGAAGCGGCGCGAAATATGGGAGCCAGCAACACAAGAATCCTTTTCAAGGTTGTAATTCCGACACTTCTTCCATCGTATCTATCAATTACTATTCTCACCTTTATTAAAGGTCTATGCGCGATGGCGGCTCCGCTTCTTGTTGGAGGAGAATCGTTCCAGACGATTAACCCGATTGTTGTCACGTTCGTCAACAACAATTACACGCGTAACTTAGGCGCCCTATTGGCGATATTCTTAGGGCTGATAACGGTCTCGTTATTAGTTATATTAAACATCTTAGAGAGAAGAGGACATTATATGTCTATCTCCAAAGTCAAAACGCGCATTGTCAAATTGAAGATTAAAAATCCGGTTTTAAATATCTTTATGCATTTTATCGCTTATTTATTCTTTGTAATTTATGTCGCACCAGTTGTGATGATTGTTCTTTTCTCGTTTATGGATACACCAGCTATTAATTCAGGTGTTTTAGACTTCGGATCAATCACATTTAATAACTACATTCGCGTCTTTACCAATCAAAGTAACTATGGGCCGTTATTCACCTCGGTTATTTTAAGCGCAGTTTCTGTCACCGCCGTCATTGTGCTCGTCTTATTCGCTTGTCGAATAATCACTAAATACAAAAACAAGCGTCTATCACGTTATCTTGAATATGGGCTTCTAATTCCTTGGTTATTACCGGCGTTGCTTATATCGGTTGGACTTTTGCAAACTTATAACTCAGGTCAATGGACGATAGGTGGAATTGTTTTAGGTGGCACAGCCTTCTTACTTTTACTTGGCTATATTGTCAACAAGATTCCTTACACTCTTAGGATGATTAAAGCTTCCTTCTATTCGATTGATGATACTTTAGAGGATGCGGCGAAAAATTTAGGCGCGGGAGGGCTTTACACCTTCGTGCGAGTAATTTTCCCAATCATCATTCCGACAGTTTTAGCCTTATGGGCGTTACAGTTTAATGGAACGCTCGGCGATTATGATATTTCGGTTATCCTTTCGCCGACTACTATTAAAACCTTAGGTGTGACAATACGCTCATTATCAACCGATACATTTGATCCAAATTCAACAGCAATTTCATTTGTCTATGCGGTCATTATGATGATTATCGCTGGATTAGTAGTCTATTTTGTCTATGGGCGAAAAGGGGCGAGTAATTACGCTAGACAATCTCGTCGTTTAGCTAAAAAGCTTAGTAAGTTTCGTAATAAACAAAGAGCGAAATTAATCAAAGAGGAATAGCGATGTTTGGGAAAGAAGAATTTAGAGATATCAACTCTCTTCTAAATAAATCCTTTTCAAAAAAGAAGACATTAATTTGTCATCATCGCGGGGCGCATAATGGCAATATTGTTCAAAATAGTTTAAATGCCTTTAAAGTCTCCTTTCTATTAAATGCTGACATGGTGGAATTTGATTTATCTAAATCCGTCGACAATGTTTTATACAGTTTTCACGATACAACGGAAATTGTTAATCTTGGTATTAAAAGAAACATTGAAACATTCTCGTCGAAAGCTATAGAGGAATTCGAATACCTCAATAGTTTATATGAGCCATCAGGCCAAAAAGTGGAAACATTTTCTGAGATTCTTGAAAAAATTGAAGATAATCGCCTATTTAATGTTGATCGGGGATGGAATCATTTAAAGGAGTCTTTTGCTTTACTAAACAAATATCCTAAACGGATTCATCAAGCGCTTTTGAAAGTGCCAGCAAAAGAAGAATTTCTTAATGCTTTTAATGAGGAAAAAAGTAAATTTATGCTCATGGTCATCGTTAGAAATATCGATGATGTGCATCTCGCGTTGAGCTATAAACACATCAATCTAGTTGGTCTAGAATGCATCATTAAAAGTGAAGAAGATGTTTTCTTTAGTGATGATTTCATTACATCAATGCATACGAAAGGATTATTCCTTTTTGTCAATGCTTTAACCCTCTCAAGTGCTAGTAAGCACATCATGAGCGCGGGTTATGATGACAACAAATCTTTAATAGAAGGTTTTTCTAAAGGCTGGGGAGTATTGCTCAATAAAAGATATGACATCATCCAAACTGATTGGCCATCGCTCCTTAACCAATACATCAACGAAAGGAGGAGTTGAGCAATCAATATTTATTCAAAATATCAAAAATTAAAATGGAGGAAAAAATGTATTAATGAAAAAGAAAAGAAAATTTAATTTCTTTACCATTCTTGTTTCTGGCCTATTACTCGCCACTTCACTGAGTGGCTGTGGTCCAGGCGTGGAAGAGAAGGTCGAAGAATTACCAGCAACATTTATTAACGAGACGCTAGATTTTGAACTCACCAAAGCTGTTGAGACTCCAGTAGCTAAGGAAAATAGCGTTCGCGGAACACAAATTGAAAAATTAGTCACATTGTATGCTCAGTCATATGAAAGTGATGACTATTTAAAAGAAGATGTCATTCGCTTTAGGCAATGGCAATGGAAAGATTTATATTCCTCGCTTGAAAAAAAGGCGAAAGATAATCCTCGTTGGCTTAATACGTATCGTTTACAAGCCGAAGTGTATTTGACTAATTCTAAATATGAAGCAGCACTAGCTTCTCTTGATCATGTTCTAAGTTATCATCATGATGATGTTTATGCCTTAGGATTAAGTGCTTATGTTCAACATCTTTTAGGAAATGCTGAGCAAAAGACCGCGCGACTAAAAGCTTTAGAAAATGTATCGGCAAAATGCAAAAAAGATGTTGCTGATTTAATTACATTTGTGGCGACTGAAATCGGAAATGAGCACGGAAAAGGCTTATCGGATACGGCGACGATTGATTATGATTCAGTCGGCGTCTTAGGTGTGGCGCCTACTGCAAGTGGAGAAATCTCTACTGGCGGAGCGCTTCGCATCAAAGAGACTGTCAAAGCCGCTTTCTTAGTTAGTAAAGGCAATCCTGATAAAAATCCAAAAATCATCATCTCTGGTGGAGCGCTTGACACTCAATTTAGCGAAGCTTCAGTCATGAAAAATTATTTAGTGAGAAATGCGAATACAATCGCTAAAACATTAAATATTGGCGAAGTTCCTGATACATGGACAATCTATGGTGATCAAGTTATTTTAGATGAAAATGCTCGTGATACTGTTGGGAATGCGATTGGAATTTTAAAAGAAGTCAATTCCTTAAAACTTAAAAACCTTTTAGTAATTGGCTCAAAAGACCAAGTCATGCGAGCGGATTGCATCTTTAAAGCTCACGCCACCGCGATGCGATATAACGTTAAGATTACATCAGCCGAATGCAGCAGCAATGATCCTAGTTCTAATCAAACTAAATATGCCTATGTCACCTCAGCTGTGGCTTATGAATTATTTACTAAAGATGATTTTGCTAA
>CAVIPP010000110.1:0-4437 GCA_963644615.1 Oscillospiraceae bacterium | reverse complement strand
TAAAATCGAATAAAAAAGGACTGACAGTTATCGTATCAATCCAATTTATGAAATTGGTGCTCAAAGAGGGACTTGAACCCTCACATCCTCGCAGACAATAGATTTTGGGTTCTCCATATTTTTGTTCCATAAAATTCTCCTTGCCTGGAGAATATCATGGATCAATAAATCGCGTTAGAGTGGAAATCTTTTAGGCATACAAATTATTTGAACCTTTAAAAATGATGATAAATTCTTTTAAAGTTAAAAAAAATATAATTTATCTTAAAGTTCCTTTAGACTTTATTACTTCTGCTGAAATTTGATTATCATTTAATAGTTTTTTGATGCTTTCAATTGGCATCAAACAATTTGGCGCAATTATAATTTTTCTGATTGCATTTGCATCGAATTCGATATCAATGCTATTAATATTAAATTTTATTTTGGTTTTTTTGTCGAACAGCATCTTATTTACAGGTAAAATTAATCTCCATTCTTTTTCGCAACTAAAGAAATTACTCTTACAAAATGCAGATTTAAAAAATATGTCATCGTTAATAGAATCATAATCAACGTTTTTTGTTTGTAGATTGTAATTAACTTTTTGAAGATTGCTTTCGTTCCCTGCTTGTATTAAATATAGGTCATCTCTTAATTTTTCAATTAATTGGTTTATCTCATCTTCAGCAAATCCAATAGCGATTCCATGATTCCCATAACAATTCCACATGTGCAAATCATCTTCCAATTCGCTTAAACAAAACCCAAACCAATTAAAATTATAAGGATTAAATGATGAATCATATTTTGTTTTGTTAGAAGAATTCCATAGGCCATATATTTCCGCTGTATCATTAGATTTTGTCAAATCAGATAATCTAATTGTCTTGTTTTCGATAATATTTTTAAATGCTTCAAAAGAAGTGTAATGGTACAAAATTGTTAAATCTTTTTCCATATTATTCCTTTAATTATTTGCTTTCACCCCATAAAACCTTGTGATAATAATATGTAACTTTAAGAGTGCTGCTCATGGAAGTAAAGTTTAAATCCCAATATTTATCCCAACCTGATGGTTTTGATTCAACTTGACAATTTAATGTTAAACCCCAAGTCCAACCGTTTGCCCGTGGTGCTTCAAAAGCACACTTAATTATTCTGGTTACATTTTCTGGTATAAATATTGATCCTAATTTGGTGCAATTGTAGAAGGCGTGATAACCTATAAAATTAATGTTTGCATGGATATCAATCGATGTTAGTGTTCCGCAATTTGCAAACGATTCATCTAAAATAAATTTGCAATCTTCATGAATGGAATATGTGTTTATATCTTCGTTTCGACCTATCAATGCCAAATATGGGTTATTTTCACTACCGATATATAGCAATGATTCGTATTCATTTGTTCTTAAAGAGTTGCATTTGTTAAAAACAGACATGCCTAAACTGGCAAGGTTTTCAGAAAGAATAACCGATGATAACGATGAACAATTATAGAAATTATAATCATCGATTTCTGTAATGCTGTCCGGAATTTTAATTTCTTTTAATGACGTACAATGAGAAAAAGTTGAATTAAATAATATTGTTAAACTTTCAGATAAGCGAATGATAGATAGCGATGTACAACCCTTAAAAGCAGACGCACCTATCTTTTTAACATTATCAGGAATATTAAGTTCTACTAATGTTGTATTATATTGAAATGCTTCTTCACTTATGCTAAAGGTTTCTATTCCATGATAAGTGCTTGGAAAATTGTAAGTTATTTTTTCGCTATTTTGTTTAATTCCACCATAATCCGATATAACTAATCCGTCATCATAATATCTCGCATATAGAACTCCACCGCTGTTGGAATATGTCCATGTTCCACTTTGTTTTACATAATCATCATTTATATACCAACCATCAAAAGCATAGCCTTCCGGAGCGGTTGGAGTTGGTAATGTGTATGCATCTTCCCAACCGATCACCATTGAAGTAGTTTCACAAACACCATCTCCAGCATCAAAAACATAAGTGTTAGTGACATTAGTCCATTTAGCAGTAAAAGTTTTATTTTCACTATATTTCCATGTGGCAGATGAACTGACTTTATTATCGCCATCGTACCAACCTAAAAATACATAATTTAATCTAGAAGGCATTGGCAAAGTGTAAGATGAATTATAAATAACATTTACCGATGTTGATTCTAAAGTCCCGCCATTTGGTTCTAATGTCACCTCATATACATTAGCATCCCATGAAGCATATAATGTGATGTCGCTTGCAGTTCTATAATCGCCATCATAATATGCGTTATTATTACTATCTCGCCATATATTGGTGTAACCAGTTTCTAAAATTATTGGAAGTTTATATGCTTGGTCATATGTCACTGATAAATCGCTAACAACATTTCCAAAAGTTTCATCAATAAAACTAATTGTGTAACTATTACAAGTATATTCAGCATATAAATTTATATCTTCAGTAACAACGTATCCAATGAATTTCCACGATTCGTGCACCGTTCCATCTAAGTAATACCAATCACTAATCGTATATCCTGCAGTCTCATCACTTGTTGGTCTAGAGACTTTGCTACCTTCTACAACGTTTCTAGTCGCAACCAAATCATCATCGACGTAGAAACTAACAGTAAAAGTATCTCTTACGTAATCTTGGCCATCGTTACCATCTTGGCCATCAGTTCCTTTAATATTTCCTTTTAAAACCCATTCACCAGATTCTTTTACATAATAGTTAAATGTATCTAAATCAATATAGGAATCTCCATCATTGCCTAAACTAGAAGAAGGTTCGCCATTACCAGTCAACACCGAAGAACCGTCTGCACCAGTATCTCCTTTATCGCCTTTTTCACCATCTTTGCCGTTTTCTCCATTTGAGCCATTAGTTATTGTAAAATCAAATGTGGTTCCATTGCTAAAAGTGATTCTATATGTGTCTATTAAACCATCAGATGATATCTTCTCAATTGATGTAATTGATACACCATCGTTTCCATCTTGACCATCTTGACCATCATTTCCTGCAGCTTTTACGCCGGTATCAGTGCCGCCTATCCACCAATTACCGTTTTCACCGATGTATGGAGTTTGACCATCAGCACCGTCTTTTCCGTCAGCGCCATCTTTACCATCAACTCCATTAGTGCCATCAGCCCCGTCTTTACCATTCGTACCATTGGTTCCGTCCTTGCCATCTGCACCGTCTTTTCCGTCTGCTCCGGCATCGCCTTTGTCTCCTTTATCGCCTTTGTCACCTTGCGCACCGGTAGCACCTGTTTCACCTTTAATATTTCCTTTTAAAACCCATTCACCAGATTCTTTTACATAATAGTTAAATGTATCTAAATCAATATAGGAGTCTCCATCATTGCCTAAACTAGAAGAAGGTTCGCCATTACCAGTTAAGACTGAAGAACCGCCTGCACCAGTATCTCCTTTATCGCCTTTGTCACCATCTTTGCCGTTTTCTCCAGGAATGCCTTGTTCGCCTTGAGGGCCAGTTTCACCTTGTGTGGCACAACCAGTCAAAAGGAACGACAAAAATAAGACAGTAGAGATAGATTTATATATTTTCTTCACGATTAAAACCTCCTAATGATTCTATATTTATTATTCAAAAATCTTATCTTTATGATTTAATTGATATTTTCTCAATAGCGGATATGGGAATGTTAATCCGTTTTGCTCGCATGTTTTACCTAATTCCTCAAAATATTTTTTTATACCAACATTTAAAACAGTCTTTTCTATAAAATAATTAAATTTACCTAAATCAAAATCATTTAAATAATGCTGATCATTAAGAAATAGAATGTTTTCTAAAAAAGTTAAAAATCTATCAATCTTTTTTACATCGATATCGTTGTTATTTACGCCTTTGCAATCAAATTTTTCAAATACAGATAATAATTCCTTATCTTCTATAAGTTTTAAATAAAGTTTTGATATGTATTCGGTTTTAGTATTTTTGTTATGTCTTTTGAACTCGAGAATGGCGACCAACGCTGTTATTGAAATGACTAATAATTCTAATATGCTGATTATAAGAACTGCAATATCCATATAATTTTACCCCTAATATGCTTAAAACATATAACTTCTCATCAAAGAGCACATCGTCGTAACGAGGAGGTACTCTAATATCTTTAATAAAATCATAACCACCCCCCCCCGAATTTTTCAAGTTTTTTATTATTGCTCCGACCACCCAAACCATCACTAAACGGGAACCGAACCCCAGTTTTTAACCATTCAGCCACATTTCTAGCAAAAGAATCAATCAAACCCTCATCAACACCCTTCCGCAAAAACCTTCGATAGATTCTGCCTTTTAACCAATTTCGTGCATGAGTGCTCTTATTTCGTGCAATAGTGCTCCTATTTCGTGCAATAGTGCTCCCCACCTACCCCTATTTCATCCTACTATGAGTGT
>CAVIPP010000109.1:0-4458 GCA_963644615.1 Oscillospiraceae bacterium | reverse complement strand
TTTTTACACAATTCGGAGGACCAACCATGAAGAAAAAATTGGATGCCTTTGAAAAGTGGCAAGCTTCTACTAGTTTCGATTCCTGGCCAAAGGTTCGAGAGATGATCACTGATTTATCCAAAAAAGGATATACGCAGCGTCAAATCTGTGAACGCCTACACTTAGATGAGGCGTACTTTTCAAGGCTAAAGAAAAAACATCCAGAAATTGAAGAAGCGTTTAAAGATGCAGATGCCTTTGTTTTAGATGCGGCTTTTACATCTTTATATAAAGTTGCATATGGCAGTACCTATGTCACCGAAGACACTTGGCTAGAAGATAAGCAGGACGGTAGCAAACCTAAAAAGAAGGTTCATCGTGTTAAGCGTGAATCTGAGCCTAACCTAAATGCCCTTATCTATCTTTTAACTATGCGCTTTGGAAGACGTTTCTCGGATAAGAAAGAAGAGTTAGAACTTGCAGAACAAAAAATTAAATCAAACAAGGAGGAGTGGACCAATGGCAATAACCATAGTGATGAAGAAAACTAATGAGCTTATTCCTTACGATAAGAATCCAAGAGATAACGATAAGGCAGTTGACGCTGTGGCGAATTCAATTAAAGCATATGGCTTCAAAGTGCCAATTGTTATCGATGTAAATAATGTGGTCGTCACTGGTCACACTAGACTAAAAGCTGCAAAAAAGCTTGGTTTAGAAGAAGTGCCTTGTATTGTTGCTTCTGATTTAAGTGAAGAACAAATCCGCCAATTCAGGATTGTTGATAACAAAACCGCAGAATTATCAGATTGGAACTTTGACCTTTTAAGGGAAGAACTTTTAGCCCTTGATGATGTCGATATGGTGCAATTCGGATTTGATGATCTAGATTCAATCTTAAAGACAGAAGTTAAAGATGATGATTTTGACGAAGATGAGGAGTTACCTATAAACCCTTATTCTAAAAGAGGGGATGTTTATGTCCTTGGTAAACATAGACTTATGTGCGGCGATTCAACCTTAAAAGAAGATGTCGATATTTTAATGGATGGCAAGGTTGCTGATTTAATTGAAACTGATCCACCTTACAATGTTGCGATTGGTAAAAAGGGTCAACAATATAAAGAACGTGGCGGATATGAGTGTGGCATGAACGATAGAACAATCCTTAATGATGATATGGATGATTCATCCTTTAGAGAATTCCTAAATAAAGTGATGGTGAACTTCTATAACAACATTAAACCTGGTGGTTCCATTTATGTTTTCCATGCAGATACTGAAGGATTTAACTTCCGTGGTGCTTTTAAGGATGCAGGGTTTAAATTATCCGAATGCTTAATTTGGAAAAAGAATAACTTTGTTTTAGGAAGATGTCCATATCACTATATGCATGAGCCAATCTTGTTTGGGTGGCGTGAAGGTGCAGCTCATTATTTCGTTGATGATAGAACACAAACTACCATTCTTGAATACGATAGACCGCAATCTTCTGAATTACATCCAACAATGAAACCTATTCCACTTGTCACTAAGTTAATCCAAAACAGTAGCCGCAGAGGTGAGCTTGTCCTAGATTTATTTGGTGGTAGTGGTACGACTTTAATTGCCTGTGAGCAAATCGAGAGGGTTAGCCACCTAATGGAACTCGATGAAAAATATGTCGATGTTATTGTTAAACGTTATTTAAAACTTAAGGATAGCGATGAAGGTTGCTATCTCATTCGTGATGGAAAACAAATACCACTTTCTCAAATCCCAGATTTTGCGAGTTCACCCTTATTAGGGTAAATCAAAAATAGCAATAACTTTTGCGTGCATTATCTCCTTTCTACATCAATCAGGGTTCTTTTCTTCTTCAACTTTCTTGCCCTGATTGATGCTTAGAAGTAGTGCCTTATTAACTTGCTATTACTAAGTAATAGAGCGACTATGTTCATGACCAAAGGAGGTCAAGAAAAATGTATTTAGTTACGCAAGGCAAAAGAAAAGAGAATCAATTAGGATACGCGCCTAAGACAAAAGAATATGTCTATCTCCATAAAGGAGTAGAGATTTGGCGTATGAAGGGTGATGAATCCTTACTTAATTATTTTAGTGAAGTTCGAGCTGGCATCCATATGCTTGAAGACACAGATATTGAAAAGCTATCAACCTATCCAATTTGGAAGAGGTACGATGATGACTGCAATGAATTTGACTTAAAGGAACTAGGGTTGAAATAAGCTAGTTTATTAAAAGCGAATTAGCCAACTTCGGTTGGTTTTTTCTTTTAGGAGGTAAAGGGAATGTTTGATGCCACAATAGAAACTTTATACATGTCCTTTATTTCCCTATTTATCTCTTGGCTTATTGCTTTGCCAATAGGCACATTAGTCAGTGAAACGCGACCAGGAGGTTTATTTCCTTCTAAAGCCATAAACTTTATTTTGAATCGAGTAATTGATGTTGGACGTTCTATTCCGTTCATCTTGCTAGTGGTCTTCTTATTTCCTTTTACTAGAGCACTATTAGGAACTGCGATTGGAACTACAGCAATGATCGTGCCTTTAACAATCTGTGCCATACCTTTTGAAGCTAGATTAGTGGAAGAGATTTTATCCGAGATACCTTACTCGATTGTTGAAGCAGCTAAGATTGATGGGGCCAGTAATCTAAAGATTATCATAAGGATTAAATGGGCATGTAAGGTGCCTTATTTAGTTAATTCAATTGGTATCAGCTTAATTAATATCATTGGCTATTCTGCAATGGCTGGAGTAGTTGGTGGCGGAGGTTTAGGCAACTATGCAATTGTCTATGGCTTTCAAAGATTTAATTGGAACATCATCGCTCAAAGTGTGGTGATCATTGCAATTATCGTTTGTCTCATTCAAATCATTAACAATCTTTTAGTTAGGTTGCTCTTATGGAGGTGCTTATGCATAAAACATTAGAATTATTCATGTTTGCTTGTTTACCTGTGTTTACATTAGCAGGATGTGGTAAAAGCTCTAAGACGATTATAGTTGGTGCAAGTTCAACTCCACATGCCTTAATCCTGGAGCAAACCAAAGGCTACATAGAAAGACAAGGCTATAAGCTAGAAATTAAAATCTTTAACGATTATGTCCTTCCTAACCATGCATTAGAGAATGGTGAGCTTGATGCTAACTACTTCCAACACGAACCTTATTTAAATGAATTTAATGAAAGCAATGGTACGCATCTAGTAAGCTTGATGAAAGTCCACTTTGAACCGATGGGAATTTATGGAGGCAATAAATCAAGTCTTGAATCATATTCAGAGGGCGACAAGATCATCGTTCCTAGTGATAAATCAAACTACGATAGAGCGGTTGAGTTACTAAAAGTAAATGGAATGGATAATGCTAATCTTGTTCAGGTTGAAGCTCAAAACATTCCGCTTATGCTTTGCGATTGTTCCTATGCAGTTATTAACGGCAATTATGCTTTATCTGCAGGAGTAGTGAATCGATGCTTAGTGACTGAAGATAAAGAATCAGATATTGCTAATAAAATGGCAAATATTATTGCTGTTAAAAGTGGTCGTGAAGAAGACGATAAGATCAAGGTATTAGTCGATTCACTTAAACAGGAAAATATCGCAAATTACATAAAAGAGACGTTTGGTGATGCTGTCATTTACATGGCTTAATTTTGTTGATACATGAGTTGATATATAGGCGTTATAGAGCAAATATGTAATCAACAAAAAGGAGCGATTTATGGCGAATATTACAAAGACCGAATTTAAGAAAAGGATAGCGGAACTTAATGAAAAACTTAGCGAAGTGAAGCTAGAACTTGAGGACTTACAAAGTGATCTAGAAAACGAGTCTTCTGAGGTAGAACCCTATGAAGGTAGGAGCGAATTAACTGCACTTCAAGAGGAACGCCAAACCTGGCTAGATGATACGGCGTCTTCAATTAGCGATGTTACTTCTAGCCTAGACGACGCTGAGTCCACACTGGAAGAGATAGTCAATAGCTAAGGCGGATACATAATAAATAAAGAAGCGCTCGTGATAAGGGCGTTTTTTGATTGGAGGAAAACATGAAGAAAATTTATACAAGTGAAGCAGTTTTTATTGGTCATCCTGATAAAATTTGCGATGAAATTAGCGATGCAATTTTAGATGCCTGTCTTAGGGAAGATAAGGGTTCAAGAGTTGCAGTTGAATGCTTAATTAAGGATGAACTACTCGTTATTGCTGGAGAGGTAACCACTAAGGCAAAAGTCGATTATAAGGCGGTTGCATGTGGAATACTTGATTCATTAGGATATGACTCTTCACGCTTTAGAGTAGTTGTTGAAATCAGTGAACAAAGTCCAGATATTGCTCTTGGTGTCGATAAAGATGGAGCAGGGGACCAAGGAATAATGTATGGCTATGCATGTGCTGATAATGAATCGTATATGCCGATGCCAATTACACTGGCTCGAAAGATTGCTATGAAGATGAATGAGCTAAGGGG
>CAVIPP010000108.1:0-4519 GCA_963644615.1 Oscillospiraceae bacterium | reverse complement strand
ATCTTAGATTTCTTAAATTTGTTTTTCATACTTGTTTTCTTCTCCTTTCTTTTTTATTTTTTAGAGAAAACAAAAACAAGAAACCTTTGAGATATTAAAAAAGAGCGATATCCCAAAATGTATTCTTGGGACAATAGATAGAAAAAGACATCGTGGATAAGCCATGGGACTGACTTAGGCCGTATGTGATTTTCTTGGCAATATTCTAATAATAATAATAATAATAATCAAGGTCCAATCGAAACATTTATGTGTTTTGCACATACGCTCTTATACGTTATTAATTTAATTGTTAAAAAAAGCCCACCTAAGCAATGAGCCTAAGTGGGTATAGATTGTTAATTAAGCAGTAGTTGTTGCGTCGCCAACTTTAAATTTAAAGTTGAATGTTAATTTTTGATCAAATAGAGCATTTGAACATGCTTTGTCAGTACCATCAAACCAAACATAGATTTTGACTGATCCATAAGTAAATGAACCATCAGTTGTTGTTTTACTTGTGTGGTTAGAAATTGTGTATGCATTAGTTGTGAGATCATTTCTAGTTGTAAACTTATATTCTGACTTACCACTATCATTATAACCAAGTGCTTTTAATTGTTCTAAGTTATAATCAGTATCTGTAGTTGCAGCTGTTAAGCACAACGAAATGGCTTTTGTCTACAATTTGGAAATAAAAAATTAATTTTCTTTTTCTTCAATCATGCATAATAGTTCTTCACGCTGTTTTTTCGTAAGTTTATTGAGTCTATCCATCAATGTTTCCTTGTTTTTTGGTGGTTCAGTCTTAGTGAGAGTTATCGTATCACCATTACATTTGACCTCAACATAATCTCCAATATTGAAACCAGCTTTTTCTAACCACTTGCCTTTAAGTATGATTGTTGGAACTTCTTCAGTGCTTCCTGATGAATAATAGACTTTTAGCTTTCTTGCCATAAATATCACCTCCTACATATATAAATAGACGTGAAATGACAAAAATTCCTAAAAATATTTTTAAAAGCATAAAAAAGACCTCCAGGAGCATTATTCCTAGAGGTTATGGTTAGTTCTTTAGCGTATTGATTGTTGCTTCAATATTAGTGCTAAGCCAATTATCTAAATCACCATACGTTGCAGAAATATAATTTTTCACTTCGTCGGTCATTTGGCTAATGACTATTGTCTTTGCTTGGTTCAAAGCAGATATCTGACTCTCCTTATCAAATGTTCCATTCTTCTTCAAAGCCTCTACATAGGTTTGGAATACTGATCTAACTGCATTTGTGACTATCTCAGTAGCCTTTGATAATAGTTTTGATGCTTTCTCATCATTAATCTTTGCGTTGATAAAGCTTACAAGCTTTGCACCAATTAAACTAATAAGTGGTAATACCACTGCTGATACCACCACGCTCAAGATGTTTAATAATATTTCGTTCATTTGTGTGCCTCCTCGTTGATATGTTCTTCCAGTTCCTCAATCGCATGTGTAACTGGTCCATTGCACCCTTGTTCGTGAAGCCCTTTAAGGCAGGCAAGGATACCCTTCGTTAAGATTGATTGTTCTTTCTTGATCTCCTTGATTGCTTTATCCTGCTCCTCATTCTTCAAGTACCATCTATAGGCGTTGAAAAGAGCTCCGAGGATGACGCCAAGAGCTGTGATGACCGATGCAATTGTTATTATCTTTTCCGCCATTAGCTTTCCTCCTCAATGTATTTTCTGAACTCTTCAAGATATGAAGGTATCTCACTAGCATAGATTTCCTTGCCACGTTCTTTGTCATAGTTGTTTTTAAACTCCATCATGAGATTACGATAGCTATCGTCCATGGTGAGATTGAATGTTCCTGTCTTTAAGAAGTTTTGAAACTGACCATAGATTCTGATGACGTGATAGAACCTCTTGACTGGCTTCTCACTATCGACATAAAGATACATAAAATAGTCATAGATCGTTTTAAGGTACTTCTTCATGATGCTTTCCACCTTGAAGCTTTTAAACGAGTTATATTCCTTCTCGTACTTCTTGTTGAGATAAATGAGAGTCTTATCCAATGAATAGATATCATCGATGAATAATCTCTCATACTCGTGAACTTCATCAGTTTGCTCTTCTCTTGCCTTGATGCAGTTCTCACCAAAGATAAAGAGGTCGAATTCGTCCAAATCGGTGTGGATGCATCCATTGAAACCTTTGATAAAGACAATGACATCAATATCAGAGTTATAAGGATTGAATGTCCCATAGCTGATGGATCCACCAAAATATATGAACATTACCTCGTACTTGTTGAGCATGCCTTTTATCTTTGTGGTCAATGCACCTTTGTCGATGCTTTTGATTTTCGCACCTTCGTTATAAATTAAATCCTTAATCATCCTCTGCCTCCTCAAATCCCTCTACATTGTTCTTCAGCCATTTATAGGCACATTCGTAGATGTTCCCATCTAGGAATGAATCATAATCTTCTGCCGGTGTTTCAATATCTAAAGTGTCAATGGCATCGCATCCTTTGCCACGAGCATCTTTTGATATGTAAGATGAAACGCATATCGTTACTTTCTTTGTTAAAGCGTTAATAGACACGCAAACTACGCGATGATAAGAAGGAGATACACCATAGCTTGATTCTAGTTCTTTGATAATTGCCATAGCTTTCCTCCTTAGGATGTGGTAGTTCCACCACTAGAAGAACTTGATGTGTTTATACAAATAACTGATGATGCAAGCCTAATATAGACTTTGCCATTAACATAATCGACAGCCATTTCACCAATGCTAGTAAGCGTTGAAGTCGTTGGAGTCGAAGTTCCTCTTTTAATTCTTATCGTATTTGCCATTAGTAAGTTCCTCCATCAATCGTAGAGCTAGGGCTTAAAACCTTGCTTGAGTCAATACCCAAAGAATAAGTCTTAATAGGAATGCCATAGTTTTTAGTGATTGTTGAATAGATTCTTATTGCACCACTGATACTGCTACCAGTAACTGCCGATACTGAACTGCAGGATGTAACCGAAGCAATATCAGTCGAAAGATTCGTGTTATAAGAAGATGAAATGATTGTTTTTTGAGTTGAAGTAAGGTGGACATCGCTTGCTGTGTGATTATTGAAGTTTGATGTGGAAACACCACCTAATTCACTTAGAGTAATAGAAACTGCACCAGTCTTACCATTAACGCTTGTAACTGCATCAGTTGGTGTTAAGAGTTCTTGCCAGTTTGCTAAAACTCCATAGTTATCGCCTTTTAAGATGAAGGATTTGTTTAAGTCAGTACGAACTGCGATATCACCAATTTGAGCAGAACTTAATCCAAGCATTGCAGCTTGAGATGAAACTACGAATGTATCGGTGATTGCGATTTGTGGAATGATTGATGAAGCAAGTTTACCATTACTTTGAATGACCGGAATTGTTCCTCCGTCAATGCCGACATCATAATTAGATGCTGTTCCTAAGTCTAAATTGGTGACCTTAGTATCAATCGCAGATTTAATTGCGGCATCAGCATTCGCCTTGTTGTAGAATTCGATGTAGTCAGATGCAGCTAGGTTGTTCGTTTTATCTGCTTTTGCAATGTAAAGATTACCACCATTAAGGTCGATTAAGGGCTCTCCAGATTTAATTGTTCCATTGCCAGTCAAAGGACCAGTTCCAGAACTTGTTTTTCTTTTAATTTGTATCGTTGCCATAAATTATCCTCCTAATAATTGATGAATATGTATTTGATGTTGTGAGTATCCGCTTCAGTATAAAGAGTCAAAGTCCCATTAGCATAATTAACCTCAAGGTTATACCATGTCCCTAGATAGTAATAAGGAATGAATAGACCATATGATGTATTTGTAATTTGCTTTAAAGAAGTTGCAATAACATTTCCACAAAGCGAGAATCTTATAAGAATGTCTTTTTTGCCACTATAGCTAGAAATATTGAAAGTTTGCTTAACACCACTCTTGCTTGTTCTTTCAATAGTTACGCCAACCATTCCGTTTTGGATTTTGGATATCTTGTCATTCAAAGTTGATTGAAGATCTGATAAAAGTTCTCCATAGGTCCTTACATAAGTAACGCCATTGGTATTGATAGTTAACGAAGATGAAGTCTTGTAATAGCTACAAAGAGCTTGCTCATAGATGCCATCATCATCGAGCAAGTTAGATTGAGATAGTATTGGATAAACAAGCGATGTTCCCTCTTTCGTTTCAATAGTTGCCTCATTCTTGGCTGTATTGACCTTAAGAATCACATAGCCGTATTTTGTTGAATCAAGAGATATTTTTATTGAGGTTCCGTTCTCGACATAGACTCTTCTTCCATAGATTGAAACGAAGCCGTCCTTGAAAGTTATTGTTCCGTTTGATGCAGTAGCCGCCACTTCATTTCCTAAGCCTTTGACGATGCCGTTTTGCTTGTTGGTTAGATAATAGTTGAAATATGCATCCTGCTTAGCTGTATTAAGCGAGCCGTCGAAAGTAAGTTTTATGATTGCCATTAGTATTCTCCTCCGTCAGTTGATGCCACCACCGATA
>CAVIPP010000107.1:0-4532 GCA_963644615.1 Oscillospiraceae bacterium | reverse complement strand
AATTAAATATTTAATATATTTATAATATAAAATAATAAAGAAGTTAGTCATTGCTAACTTTTTTTCTTTACATTGATTTATATCTATTTATAATTATTGTGTTAGTTAAGACTAACTCACGTAAGGAGGAAACTTTATGCCAATTGGATTAGCACCTATAAATGTCGAAATGAAAGTGGTGAAGATTCTCACTGATGAGAAGACAAAAAAGCATCTTCAAAGTCTTGGTATTTTAGTTAATTCCTCAATAACTGTTATTTCCTCAATTAATGGTGGTGTTGTTATCGCTATTAAAGAAGGAAGGCTTGCACTTGATCGTTCAGTTGCTAGCAAAATTCTAGTTGCGTAGAAAGGAAGGAGTTTATGCTAAAAAGACTAGATGAATTTTCATTAGGTGAGACTGGCCTAATAAAAAAAGTAGAAGGCGAAGGACGCCTTCGTAGAAGACTATTTGATATGGGAGTAACCCCAGGAGCAACAGTTTATCTACGTAAAAAAGCTCCACTTGGAGATCCTCTTGAGGTTACAATTCGAGGTTATGAACTAACTCTTCGTAAATCTGAAGCTTGTTTAGTTTATTTAGAAGTTAAGGAGGGCGCTAGTAAATGAAAAGATTTGCATTAGCAGGTAATCCTAACTGCGGTAAAACAACTTTATTTAACAATTTAACAGGTTCGACCGCTCACGTTGGTAACTGGCCTGGAGTTACTGTTGAAAAAAAGGATGGTACTTATAAAAAACTTAGTGAGCCAATTTCAATCATTGACTTACCAGGAATTTATTCGCTTTCACCTTACACAAATGAAGAAATAATTTCTAGAAATTATATTCTCGATGAAAAACCTGATTGTGTCATCAATATTGTTGACGCTACTAACTTAGAAAGAAATCTATATTTAACAACGCAAATACTCGAAATTGATGTTCCAGTTGTCGTTGCTATTAATATGATGGACGTTCTTGAAAAAGCAGGCGACAGTTTAGATGAAAAACTTCTTGAAGAAAAGCTTGGTGTTCCAGTCGTTAAAATTTCCGCTCTTGAAGAAAGTAATTTAAAAGAACTTATGGAAGTAGCGTTTAAAGCAAGTATGACTTCAAGAAACGGACAATCTATTATTTATAATAAGAATTTAAAGCATCTTATCGGAGATGTCACAATCGCTTTTAAAGGTAAAAAGGTTGCAAATCCATTGTTTCACGCTATCAAATTAGTGGAAAACGATGAAATTGAAACTAAAAATCATGAAGATTTATTACCAATGGTTGAAGAATTTAAGAAAACTCTCAACGACGAAACATTTGGTAATGATATAGAAGCAATTGTTGCTGATGAAAGATATAACTATATTTCTAAAAATTTCTCGAAAGCAATAATTCGCCACGAAGTAGTTAATGATGAACACTCTGTTAAAGAAAATAAATCCGACAAAATAGATAAAGTTCTTACTCATAAGGTATTCGGTTTAATTATTTTTGCGGCTATCTTATTCCTTGTCTTCCATTTAACATTTTCTGAGAATTTATTTTATCTAGGTGGATTATTCGCTGATAAATCACCTTCATTTGAAGGAAGTATTTATGAAGGACTTATTTGGACTAATGGAGGTATAAATTCCCCAGGTGTCATATTAGCCAATTTCTTCTCAATGTCATTTGACGCTATTACAAATTTGGCTCGTAGCGGTCTTGAAGCCGGTTTAGGTGAAGGACATTGGTTAACTGGATTTTTATGTGATGGTGTTCTTTCTGGACTATTTGCTATTTTAGGATTCTTACCTCAAATATTAGTCCTCTTCTTATTCTTCTCAATTATGGAAGATAGTGGATATATGGCTCGTGTCGCCTTTATCTTAGACAGAATATTTAGAAAATTTGGTTTATCTGGACGAGCCTTTATTCCAATGATTATGGGATTTGGTTGTTCGGTTCCAGCAATGATTAACACTCGCACTTTAGCTGATGATAAAGAAAGAACTGCCACAATTCGTGTTATTCCTTTCTTTAGTTGCGGTGCAAAACTTCCAATCTTAACAGCAATTGCCGGAGGTATGTTACATGCCTTCAACTTCCCTTATGTTGATGTCATTACTTATTCAATGTATGTTGTTGGTATTATTGCAGCTATTGTATCAGTTTTATTAATGCGTAACACCACTCTTAAAGGTGATGCTGCTCCATTTATTATGGAACTTCCTCAATATCACCTCCCACAATTTAAGTCATTGATGATTCATCTTTGGGACAAAACAAAACACTTTGTCAAAAAGGCCTTTACAATCATTTTAGCCTCAACAATCATTATTTGGTTCTTAACAAACTTTGGTTGGAACTGGAGTTATCTTGATGGGGATATGTCTAATTCAATACTTGCTAGTATCGGTCAATTAATTCAACCTTTATTTACCCCACTTGGTTTTGGATCACAACTCAATTCCTTTGGTTGGGTATTTGCCGTTGCAGCAGTTACAGGTTTAATTGCTAAAGAAAATGTTATTGCAACATTCTTTACATTAGCAACCGTTATCGTTGCAGCAGTAAATAAAGGTGCAATCGTTAATCCATCACCAGAATTTGCGATAGCTATTGAAAACGTCGAAGCAGCAATTGCCGTTGGTGAAGCAACCGAAGGTGGTATAAGCGAAGCTGCACTTATGATCATGGGCACCGGAATTTCGTGGCAAGGTTGTATCTCATTTATCGCCTTTAATATGTTAACTATACCTTGCTTTGCCGCTTGCGCAACCGCAAAAGCAGAACTTCCAAAAGGACAATTCAAATGGACTGTTCTCTTCTGGATTGTTGCCTCATTTGCGGGCTCAGCGATAATCTATTCTATAACATCAATGTTTACAAATGACCCAACAAAATTAGCTTGGTCGATTCCTGTTAGCATTTCAATTATCGTCATAGCTGTTGTTGCTACATTTGGCATAATTCATTACAACAAATTTATACGCGTTAGAAAGGAAACACATCGTTAATTATGTTTCAAAATCCCAGCACTTTGTGGATAGAAATCCTTGTTATTATATTGGTTACTCTCTTTTTCATTACACTTATAAGTGTCTATGTATATAAGAAAATCCATCATATTCCAACAGGTGATTGCGCCTCATGTGTAGGAAAGAAAAATGCTCTCTTAAAAGCATATAATAAGAAATATAAAAAATAATAAAATGGGCTGTTCGAAAACCTATTGGTTAAGGACAGTCCTTTTATTATTCAGTAATAAAATTAATTATTGAATCCATCAGTGAATAATTGAGTAAATCAATATATCTAGATTTATCGACAATTAAATTGAATAAATTATCTTTATCTTTACTTGTTACATTACTTACACTCTTAAGATAATTTTTATATTTAGCTATCAAATCTTCGTAATAAGATTTTCCTTCCAAAGAATAATATACACATCCATGACCACGATCAGTATATCTAATAAATATAAATCGAGATGGATCATTGAACTGACTTTTATATAAATCTAGTCCAATTGATATTGGAACGACTTTATCATCACTTGAATGAACGATAAAGATCTTAGAATTTGAATTTTTAAGACCACTAGTCACCGATAGTGATGCGTATTTACCAAATCTAAAAGATTCATATTCATCGATATATTTAATGTTTTCATCAACTTTTTGACCCGCCCATTCATAGCCGTGCTCTCTAATTAGTGAAGTCGATTTATCAAATCCTGATAACATAATCACTTTATTAATACGTGGAAATATATTTAATATTGCACCGACACAGTAGGCTCCCCAAGAATGTCCCATCAAGATAATGTCTTCCTCTTTATATTTTGTCGTATTTTTAATAAAATTTATGGCATTTTCTAAATCAATAAGTCCATTAGGAAAACCATATATTCCTTCACCAGAGGATTCATCAAAACTAGTTTGATCATAACTAAAAATATATAAACCGTTTTGTGATAAATAGTTAATAATATCTAAATATCGATGATGTCCATTTCCAAATCCATGGACAAAGATTATTAATTTTGATTTATCGACATTCTCATAATTATAAAAATAACCAACAAGGATATTTTCATTAGATTTAAATTTTATTTTAGAAGCGTGTAAATTAGGAAATAAATCATTATCAAATCGATTGTATGGTTCACTATAAGTATGATGGTAAAAGACTTTTTTATAGGCAAGTTCCGTCAATAAATATGGGCTAGCTTCCGCTATTGAGTTAGAGACCATTTTAGCAACACTATTTAAAATTTGTTTCTTTTTTGAATCCATAAATTTATTTTATTATTTATATAATGATTTTTTCAATATAAAATATTGATTGAGGTATATCAATGAAAAGTTTTAAAGATTTAAGAATTGTTGATAATTTCTATCAAACAAGTTTGTTTTTTCCAATGCCATTAACGCTGATAGGTACTTTAGATGAAGAAGGTAAAATGACATCTTTTGGTGCTTATTCTTTAGTGTTTCCTTATTATATTGCCGGGAAAGATTATTACGCTATGATCCTTGAATGTCGAAATACATCTAATACTG
>CAVIPP010000106.1:0-4562 GCA_963644615.1 Oscillospiraceae bacterium | reverse complement strand
TTTATTTTGCAGCCGGAGAAACTCTTGAGCAAATTAAATTACTTCCTCAACTTGAGAAATTTAGAAATAAAAATATCGATGTCTTACTATTTGATAAAAGAATTGATGAATTTGCTATTATGATGTTACAAAATTATGATAAGAAAGAATTTAAATCAATTTCTGATGAATCAATAAATGAAGAACTTAATAAAGAAGAAAAAGAAAAACTCGATGATTTAACTTCTTCCCATAAGCGTTTCTTAGACAACATCAAAGATTCTTTAGTAGGCAAAGTTGATGATGTCATCTTCTCTTCCAAACTAGTGGACTCACCAGTGTGTATATCTACTAAAGAAGGATTATCACTTAATATGGAAAAAACTCTTGATGAACAACCAGGAAACACTGGAGAAGGTCCAAAGGCAACTAAAGTCCTTGAAATTAATCCAAATCACGAATTATTTAAAGCATTATCTCTACTTCAAGATAATGACGAAGAAACTAAAAAATATGGTTCACTTCTTTATGATGAAGCATTGCTACTTGAAGGATTTGAAATCAAAGATAAACAAGACTTTGTTAAAAAATTAAATGAGGTAATGGTTAAATCATTAAAAAAATAAATTAATAAGTATCGAAAACATTTATAAACGTCTATTTGAAAACTCTTATGAGTAAAATAGGCGTTTTTTAAATAAATTAAAATGATATGTATAAAAAGATATAAAAAGTGGCGGTTCAAATAGAAGGATGTCCGCCACTACATTTTTATATCAAATTGATATTAGGCTTTATAGGTTGTTATGCCGTCTTTGATGGTTTCTGAAATTGTGACGTTATGAATTTCATGTGGATCAATTTCAAATAAATTTTCATTAAAGATGGTTAAATCAGCGTATTTCCCAACTTCAATGGAACCAAGCACTTTTTCTCTACGCATCTGATAAGCATTATTAAGGGTGTAACCTTTGATGACATCAGCAACACTGATGCATTCAGCTTCATCATGAATAAAAGCATTTTTATCTCCACAATGGCTTCTAGTAACTAAAGTTTCCATGTTAGGCATAACTGGGAAGGTAGTTGGGTCAGTTGGGAAATCCGAACCAAAACCAACTTTAGTTCCGCTATCCATGATGGATTTAACAGGATAGGCTTTAGCTTTAGTAAGTTGAGCAACAAGTTCTTCATCTTCTTTACTCATAGAAGCAATCCAACATCCTGTAGTGTTTGAAAAAACATCGTTCTTACCGAATAATTTTAAATCTTCTGGATAAACATAGGACGAATGTGAACAAACAATGCGAAGATCTTTATAACCTTTTTCGCGAACATTTCCCGCAGCGACAAGAACATTATGGATTGCGTCAGGACCAATCGCATGAATGTTGACATCGATACCAGCTTTTGAAAATTCTTCAAACTTCTTAGTCAATATTTCAATAGTCATAATTGGAGCAATCACATTACCATTTGGATAAGCATGTGGAATGGCAGCAGAGAACGTTTCAACTGTTCCATCATTAAATAATTTTCCAAATGTACAGAAGAAACGATCATTATTATATTTCTTAGAATATGTAACTGCGTCGTTAAAGGCCATATCATAAAGTCCAGCCACGCCCGCAAAACCACAGAAGTTAATGCGAACTGGGCATTCATCCTTATCGGTTTTCGCACATAATTTATCATTAAGAATATATTTCATGAAGCTAATTGCGCCACAATCAACAAGTGATGTAATTCCGTTTTTTGTACAATGAATTTTAAATTCTTCTAATGATCTAGCCATTGCATCATCATCAAAATATTTGGCAGCACCCATGACTTTATCCATTGATGCAATTTCTTTACAATATCCTGTTGGCTCGCCATTTTCATCACGAACATAGACGACTCCACCTTGAGGATCAATGTCAGGTGTATCACGAGTTATACCTGCAAGTTCAAGAGCTTTTGAATTGCACCAAACAGTGTGCATACTCGCGGATAGATAGGCCATTGGCTTATCTGAACAAATCGCATCGAGTTCTTTTTTATTTGGACCATCGCCTCCAAAAGCGGTATCAAACCAACCCATACCAGTATAAGCAGTTCGATCAGGATGATTTTTAACGTCATTTGCGATTGCTTCATACATTTGTTCAGGGCTCATTGCGTCAAGACGAAGAAGTCCATCAAACATCGTCGCGGCAAAAACGTGTAAGTGACCATCAATTAGACCTGGTGTAACAAGTTTCCCGCCTAAATCTTCTACTTCAACCTTTTTTGAGCCAACAAATTTCTTAGCTTCTTCATTTGAGCCGACAAAAGCAATCTTGTTTCCTTCTAAGACTACTGCATCCGCCCAAGGGTTGTTTTCATCAACGGTGTAGAATTTTCCATTTAATAAAAGTCGTGTTTTCATTTTTTTCTCCTAACTTTGTTAATTAAATTACATTTACATTTAAACATTATATACTTTTTCACCTTCAAAATAGACACTTTCGATTTTGCCTTCGTGAATTTTATCTTTTGCGCACGTTGAAATGTCTTTATTTATAAAGATGAAATCAGCATATTTGCCAACTTCAATTGAACCTCTTTCATTAGCGATACCAAGTAATTTAGCTCCGTTAATAGTCATAACATCTAATGCTTGATTAAAACTAATTAATTCGCTTTTCGCAAATGGAGCAATTTGAGCACCTTCAGGAAAATTTGCATGATTTATGTCCATTGTTCCATTAACAGCAAGTTCGATGATATCTAAAATATTTGTTGGCCCAAAAGCATTAGACGGATAGTCAGTCGAGGAAGTCAAAACAATGCCTTTTTCTAGTTGACTCTTTAATGGATAGCCACTAACAAACCATTCATAGGATGAAAAATTATCGATGATATCGTGTTCTTTATCAACTCCATTAATTGATTTTATATAATTTCGCCAGCCAATGTTTGTCGCCGTAGCAATGTTATATTGAGCCATTAAATCCATGGTTTCACTAGTTAAACCAAAACAATGAGCAAGTGAATTTTTAACGCCTTCTTTTTTCACACTATTAGCGTTAACCATCGCATTTACAACTTGTGTTGTGGCGGCATCACCTGAAGTGTGAACATGCACAGATATTCCATTTTCGTTTGCTTTTTTAACAATAGAATTCATCATTTCATCACTCCATACTTGAGTGCCATATGTTCCATCTTTATAGGGAGATAGAACCCAACCAGATTTTGTTTCGACGCATTCGCCATCAGCAAAAAGTTTAATGGCGTCAGGATTAAATCGTTTAGTTGTATATTTATTTTTGTATGATATTTCTTCTTGAAGTGACTTCTCAACCTCTTCAAACGGATCAATCTTATCAGTGGCTTCCATATATATTTTTAAGCCAACGTTTTTGTCATAATCACTTATACCTTTAAAAGCTGATTCACCAAAATATGAAGTATATGCATCTAGATAATAAGTATAACCATCAGCGTGAAGTTTTTTCTGACCAATTTCAATAGCCTTAGCAAAGCTATCAGAAGAAATAAAGCCAGATGTTTTAACAACCTTACTCATGACATAATTCATCGCCACATCACTTGCTAGACCAAGTAAATTTCCGTAATTATCTTTTGAAAAATAACCACCTTCTATTTCGGTATCACCATTTATTCCCGCTAGTTCGATGGTCTTAGAATTCATAAAAATATTATGACCAGTGTTATCAATTAACACTACTGGCTTATCATTACATATTTCGTCTAACTGTTTTCTAATATTAATCGTTCTTTTAAAATCATCAAATTCACTATTATCCCAACCATAAGTCAAATAAAGGGAAGATGAAGGATTTTTATTGATAACATCAGTGATAAAATCAATTAAATCTTGAAGTGTCGATGAAGTTTTAATTAAATCAAGCGCTGTTAAGGTAGCACTCATAATATAGTGGCCGTGGCCTTCGGTTGCCCCTGGCATAATTAAACCGATGCCATAGTCAATGACGTTTGTTGTACCATTTTTTACATATTTAGCTGCGTCTATTTTATTTCCAACATAAATGTATTTACCATCTTTAATAGCAAAAGCTTCAACATATTCTTGTTTAGCGTTCGCGGTATAAATCTTTCCATAAACGACGGTGTCGGCAACTGGAAAAGAGCCACCACAACCACTTAAGCTTACTAAAGTTGTCGACAAGCTTATCGCAGCAAATCCATTAATTAATCCTTGTTTTATTTTCTTCATTTCTGCTTTTTCCTTTATTAGATATTAATATCAACTAATTTCAATTATTAACATTCTTGATTTATAATCAAGATTTTTCTTTATTTTTTCAAAATGATTGACAAAGTAAGATTATGAACAATCAACTTATTAATAATTAATTAGCATAATTCCCTAAGTTGGCGGACTTTAATTCCCTAAGTTGGCGGATTTTATTGGATAATGTAGCGCTAACTTAAAACTAAACGTTTAAAGAATTGTGAACATGAAAAATGGAATATCTAATTAACCAAATCAAAAAAATTGGTTAGACGAGAAAAATGTCAAACATAAAAAAAGAATAAAATTAAGAAAATTGTGTTTTCAAACAATTATTGAT
>CAVIPP010000105.1:0-4653 GCA_963644615.1 Oscillospiraceae bacterium | reverse complement strand
GAATAGTAAAAGGGGCAAATTATCGTTATGTCGATCATTACGCTTATACTTATCAAATTGTTGTTGATGGGAAGATGTGTAATTTATCTGAAAGAGAGTTTGTTAATATTTTCTTTAAGGAAAGTTAATCATCAATAAAGAAAGCTTTTTTAGATTAAAAAGCATTTCAAAAAGATCCGATATATTATCGCTTTTAATTGATCAATTAAACATCATCTGGTAAGCTGCTTATATGGAAAATTTAAAGCAGCTTTTTAATTTTGTTCTTTCAAATTATCAAAACGAACATAAAAACGCCGAAAGAAGCGATCCAGTTTATCCAATAATTTGTGATCAAATTCCGCTTTTGCTTAAATCAAAACTTTTTCCAATGAGAAAAGATTTGCTTTTCACTGGATCTTGTGGGGTTGGACAAAAAACTGATTATCCTTGGGTTGCGGTATTTAATACTAATATTACTAGGAGCGCTACTAAAGGACTATATATTGTTTATCTTTTTAAAAAGGATTTAAGCGGTTTTTATTTAACTTTGAATCAAGGTATTACCTATTTTCAAAAGACATACAAAAGATCTAAATATGAATGTGCAAGAAAAGTAGCTAATTATTTTAAAGAAGAAATCGGTGATAATTATTTTTCAAAAGAAGATATTTATTTACTCGCTAATAGAGGAACACTCGGTTTTGGATATCAAGAAACTACCATTTTATCAAAATATTATTCTATGAATAACTTTGAAGAACAAGACATCTTAGATGACTTAAAAAAGATGATGAATATTTATGATGAATTAGTGGGTGTTTTAGGTGAAGATAGTTTTGATTATGATAAAGCGATTGATAAAATTCTTTTAGATTTTGACAAGGCTTTTACTCCTGCCTTAGAAGCTATTGAAGAAATTAAGAAAGAAATATCATCTCCTCTTGATGTTGACGTTACTAGAAAACTCCAATATGTCGAGCCAAAATCCAAATCAACAAAGAAGTACTCCAGATTAAGAAATATCGACGCTATTAAAAAAACTGATTACGTTCAAAAAGCTAAATCCGATGCTGAAATCGGCGAATTTGGTGAGAAATTAGCCTTAGAGTATGAAGTTGAACGATTGACTGCTATTGGAAGACAAGATTTAGCGGCTTTAGTAAGGCGCGTATCGATTAAATCTGATGCTTTTGGTTACGATATTGAATCATATGATTTAATTGGCACAAAAATTAAGAAGATTTATATCGAAGTTAAAACAACAGTTAATAAACTTGATGTTGATTTTCAAGTTTCTAGAAACGAAGTAGAAACATCAAATTCAAAAAAGGATACGTATTGTCTTTTTAGAATATATGATGCCAAAAATATAAATCCAAAATTTTATAAAGTTTATGGAAAACTCGAAGATCATTTTGAGTTAAATCCTATAACTTTCATGGCACACTATAGATAATCTTAGTTTTGTTCTTGTTTGTTTTATATTTTCTATTGGTATTAATACTTTTCAGTTGTTTGTTTTATAATCTTATTAAGAAACAAGGAGCAACCTATGTCTAAGATATGTCCAAAATGTAATCTAGAAATTAAAGATGATTCTAATTATTGCCCTAATTGTGGCTACCATTTTAATACTCAACCAACTAATGAATTAGTAACAAAAGTAAAGACAAGAGAAGAAATATTAAAAGAAAAATATAGCGTCGAAGAACTCAATTATCAAATCGCAACACTAAGAGGAATAAGGAAGATGCTCTTAGTATTTGCTATTATTTCAACAGTGCTTTCTTCTATCTATTTCATATTAGTAATGGTTGGATTAATTATGTACGCTAATAACGTTCCAATTAGTATTCCTTTCTTAACTTTTACATATCCATTTTTCATACTATTTTTATTCATTAGTGTAATATCGTTTGTTTTAAGAGGAACTCTTATTGCTAAAAAAATTCATAAACGTGAATTAATAATTAAAATTATTAGTAAACAATAAAATTAACAAATTTTAATTAGTAAAATGCGCTAAAAAATAAGCGCATTTTTCTATTTATAATAGATATATGAATTTTAATGAGGAAATATATCAAAAAATAAATTAAAAAAATTAGACTTTTAAAATATAATGTTGTCATGGCAAAAAATAGATACCTTAACTCACTTATTACAGCGACTTTATCAATCGCTCCTGTTTTTGCTATTGTTGCAATTCTTTCACTTATCGGACTAGCTCCACTTGACTTTAATCGTGGTGACTATCTACTACTTGTGATTGGGATGCTTGTCTTAATTCTTGGATTAACAATTTTCCAAATTGGCGCGCCAAGATCACTTACTAAAGTTGGTGAATATATGGGTTCATCTCTGGCTAAGCAGAAAAATATATTTATCGTATGTTTGTTTGCTTTTGCACTAGGTGCTCTTATTGCTGTTGCTGAACCTAGCATCATGATCTTAGCTAAGCAAGTTAATATTGATCGATATCTATTAATTGGTGGAATCGCTTTAGGTGTTGGTATATTTGTTGTTGTCGGTGTTTTAAGAATTATCTTTCATAAATCTTTAAAAATTCTATATTTATTTTTCTACGCTATTACATTCATGCTTTTAATATTTGTGGCGATGGATCCTTCTAAAGCTAGTTTCTTACCATTTATCTTTGATAGTGGAGGAGTTACAACCGGAAGTGCGACCGTACCATTTATTCTTTCTTTAGGTGCAGGTATCGCTATTGTTAGAGGTGGTAAAAACGCTCAAAACGATAGCTTTGGTTTAGTAGGCATTGCCGCGATTGGCCCAATTTTCACAATCGCTATTTTAATTGCTTTAGCGCCTGTAGATGGTAATTACGTTCCTTCATATACATCGATGGAAGAGGCCACAAATAATATTTTTATGACGTTTATGAATAAGCTTTTGCCTAATACAAATAGTGGCAAATTTGAGATGGGAACTTCTTTAGAAGTTGCTATCGCAATCGCACCAACACTAATTATATTTTTAGTTTATAATTTTATTTTCATCCATTTACCAGCTAAAAAGATTAAATCTTTATTACTTGGATTTTTATATGTTTATATTGGCTTATCTATTTTCTTATGTGGAACATCTTCAACCATGACTCCAATTGGTTATTTTGTTGGTTATTGCTTAGGTGAACACGCGAAATGGATTATTATCCTTGTTTCATTTATTATCGGATTGGTCGCTATTTTATGTGAACCAGCTGTCCACGTCTTAACTATTCAAATGGAAGAAGTTAGTGATGGCTCAGTTAAAAAAAGAACTGTTTTATTAACTTTATCTCTCGGGGTTGGTGTGGCTATCGCTTTAGCGGTCATTCGTGCCTTATTTAATTTCTCCATTATGTATTATTTAGTACCTGGATATATTGTTTCATTATCGCTAATGTTTTTTACTCCAGACATTTTTACGGCAATGGCGTTTGACTCAGGCGGAACGGCCTCAGGTCCAGTCGCTTCCTCTTTTGTTTTACCAATGGTGGTAGGTATCACTAAATCTGTCTATGGCGATAGTGCTGATTTTTATTCGCAATCTTTTGGTGTCATCGCTTTAATTACTCTAACACCTATCATTGCTATTCAAATTTTAGGTGTCACTCAAAAGATCAAGTCTATCAGTGCTTCTCAGTATATGTCGCGCTTACTTACTGTTAGTAAAGATGACGCTCAAATCATTCATTTTTAGGAGTTAATTGTTATGGCTATATCTGAAAAAATCAAAGAAATAGATATTAAAAACAAAATCAAAAATAAAAAAACTACTCAAAAATATGAAGATCGAGCAGATTTAAAGAAACTTTCTTTATATATTAGCATTGTTAATAAAGGTAATTCTCAAGCCATTGTTAACCTTTTTAAAAAGATTGGTTCAAGCGCTCAATTTGTCCAAATAGGCGAAGGAACCGCAATTAAAGAAATAAGAGATATTTTTGGAATTGATGATACTGGTAAAGAAATCATCCTCTCATTTATTAAAAAAGATGATGTTGAGCTAGCCACGAAAGAACTCGATGCATTTTTTGTTGCAAGTAAAGCTAATCAAGGAATTGGTTTTGCTCTACCATTAACGTCAATCATCGGTGTGAAAATATATCAATTCTTAACAAATACGGATTTTTAGGAGATAAAATTATGAAAAATAAGTTTGAATTAATCGTAACTCTTGTCAACCAAGGATTTTCAGAAGTTGTCATGGACGCTGCTAGAGAAGAAGGCGCTAGAGGTGGAACTATAGTTCACGCTAGAGGAACTGGCACAAAAGAAATGGAAAAGAAATTTGGTTTAGTTATTACTCCTAATAAAGAAATGGTCATGATTTTAGTCAATGAAAAAATCCGTGACAAAGTTCTTAATGCTATTTATAAACAAGCAGGTTTAAATTCAGATGGACAAGGTATTGCTTTTTCTTTACCAGTCGAAGCAGTCGCTGGATTAAAATTTGATAATTTTGATAATGATAATTTAGATGGGGAAAATAATGAAAACGACGAAAAATAAAATGGATCCATATAAAAAGACAAAGCTCATTTATTCGGGAGAATTTCTTTTAATCGCCATTGTTTTTCTTATTTTGATAATTTTAAAATTATGCGATGTTATTAAAAGTGATAATTTTATTAAATCAACAATCTTTAATTTTGTGACCCTCGCT
>CAVIPP010000104.1:0-4683 GCA_963644615.1 Oscillospiraceae bacterium | reverse complement strand
AAAATAAATTTATTTTTAGAGGGTTTGAAGTTAGATATGGAACATTTAGAAATGGCGAAACCGAATTTTGGCCATTAAGAATAAAAAGAAATGCTTAATATAAGTTTGTTATTCAATAAATGACAAGCAACATTAGAACGCGAATATGGAGCTTTTGCAAAAATCAATGATAATTCGCCAAAGTATGTTTTTTCGTTAGATACAAAAGATACATCTCATAATAGAATCACCCATCTTAATATAATTGATTTTTCGACTAATAAGGTTGATATAAATATAAGTTAATCATTGGAATGTTGTATGAATTGCTAAAATTCCAACGATAAATATGTATTATTATTGCACACGAACAAAAATAATTAATATTCTTGCTTACAAGAGACATCGAAAATTAGCCCGGTCTAAATTAGACAGGGTATGATATGCATAACTAACTAGTTGCGCTTTTTGTTGTCATATATTATGAAATCGCAGAAAATGTGTAAAAACACAAAAAGGAGAAAGTTATTCAGTTAGTATTTTGGTTTAACTGAATAATACGAATGGTTATGATAAAAGAATTTTTATTTGTAGAAGTAAACCAAGATAAAAGTTTTATCATACCTAAAAGATTAGTTGAAAAAGGTTCAAAAGGATACGTGGTTGACATCGTAACTAATTTCAAGGGACATATAAGATATTTAGTCGAAATAGATAATAATGTCTATGATTTTAAAGAAGAGGAATTTCAGGTAATAAAATAATTTTTTTATTGATCTTGTTTTAAAAAACAATATAAATTGATAATTGCCTTTTGAGAGCTAGAAATCTATCAAAAAATAAGCAAAAAGTAGTATCATTATAGTGCAGGTGACAAGTTATGTATCTAGTTGAAACTCATAATCTTACGAAGAAATATAAAAATAAAGTCGTTATCAATAATGTTAACATGCACATTTCTTCGGGCTCTATTTATGGCTTTGTTGGTGAAAATGGTTCAGGAAAAACTACAATTATGAGATTACTTTGTGGACTAGTTAATCCTACAAGTGGAACATATTCGCTTTTTGGAACGGATTCTACTGATAAAAAAATAAATAATGTTCGTAAAAATATAGCTGCAATTGTTGAAAATGTTTCATTGATTGGAACTTTATCAGCTATTGATAACATCATTTATCACGAGAAATATAGTGGTATTAAATTAACTCAGAATGAAAGATTAGAATTACTAAAAAGAGTTAATTTAGATGATATAGGGAATAAAAAAGTCCGTAATTTCTCTTTAGGCATGAGACAAAGACTAGGTATCGCTTTAGCGCTCTTAAACAAACCTAAACTCCTCCTTCTTGACGAACCAATGAATGGCCTTGATCCTGAAGGTATTGCTGAACTTCGTGACTTATTACTTGAGCTTTCTAAAAAAGAAAAAATAACGATCTTAATCTCTTCTCACATTCTTTCTGAACTTGAAAAGATTGCAACTGATTATGGCTTTATATCTAATGGAAGACTACTTGAAGAATTAACTGCAAGCGAACTTTCTAAAAAAGGAAAAAAATCCGTTATTTTAAAACTAAATGATTATTCAAAAACTAATGTTGTCTTTTCTAAACTTAATATAAAAGATTACAAACTATCTTCTAATGGAGAAATTCAAATATTTGATGATGTCTCAATCAATGATATTGTGAACTCATTTGCTATGGCTAAAGTCACTATAACATCAATATCCACGGTTGAAGAAAGTGTTGAAGATTATTATCTTAAACTCGTTAAGGGGACTAAATAATATGTCACATCTATTTAGCGCTTTTATATTTAAACTAAGAAAAGATGTCTCTTTTAAAATCACTTTATTTATTGGACTAGGATTAGCGATGCTGATGTCATTTATATATCTTATACCAGAATTATTAAGTGACACTCCTATTAGAGTTCTTACCGGTGAAGGAATGCTAGTGGACTCACTATCTCCCGTCACTAATTTTGGGATTGCATTACCTATTAATTTAGTAGGTCTAACGGTGATGGAATTTCAACAAGGAACAATTCGTAATAAAATCATCGCCGGTTATTCAAAAGGAAAGATCTATTTGTCGATATATTTAACTGGTTTATTTTACACACTTATCTTATATATATCTTATGTCGGAGTGTGTACAGCAATTGGAAGCATCCGTAATGGCTTTGATGCTTATGGTGGTTCTTATACCTCAACTGGCTTTGTTACTCCTATTTTCCTTATTCGATTAGCGATCACTAGTCTCATCTCTTATATTTCGATCATTAGTTTTACCGTATTTATTGCAACTACAATTCGAAATGTTGGAGGATGTATTCCGATTATCGTTGCAACACTTATGGTTTGCTATATTACCAGTTTGTTGCTTTCTATTATTTATAGTCCTGATGCATCTTATCAAACATTTAAGAATGTCTTTAAATTCATCAATCCATTATACGCACCATGTGCGAAAGAATTTATATATGACAACAATTATTCCGCTTATAGAAGTATCGATAATCTCTCATTAAGTGGATGCATACTCTCTAATCTTGTCTATGGCTTTATATTTTTTATAAGTGGACTATTTATTTTTAAGAAAAGAGATATAAAATAGTTTTTTAAAAAAGAGGATTTAATTATGTTAGATGATGTTAGCAAGAAAGAACAACCAATAGAACCTGAAATAGTTAGTGAAGATGAACCAGTCTATCAAAAATATCAAAAAGAAAGAATAGAAGAGCAACGTCAAGAAAATGACACACCACTTGAAAAAGTAGATAAGCTCGCTAATAGAATGCCCGGTAATATACTAGCGATTATTTCATTTGTCTTTGCTTGTATATCACTTACATTTGTGAATGTTACCTTCGCCTTTTATGCTGGTCAAAACTGGGTTATCTATTTAGTGCTTCTTATCTTAAATGTCTTTGTGTTACCTTTACCAGTTGTTGGTCTTGTCTTTGCTAATAAGTCTATTCAATTAAGTCGTATTCCTTATCGCGTCTTTGCGCGTATCGCTAAACCTATCAATTTAGTTTCTCTAGTTTTTATTTCAGTAGATGTATTTGTCTATTTTATTTTATTTGTCACATTCCTCATCGCATCTCTTTAATTAGCGATATATTTATTTATAAAAATTAAAAAATAATCGTTGATTTTCTACATCTTTTAGTTGATTTTGTATTGACAGTGATTTTATAATAGTAATCACATCGCAGGGTAGAGCAGTTGGTAGCTCATCAGGCCCATAACCTGGAGGTCGGAGGTTCAAGTCCTTCCCCTGCAACCAATTAATCATTACAGCATTGATGTTATCAGTGCTTTTTTTTAATCTTGTCATTCTTTTTATTTCTTATTATAATGGACTTGACAAAAATCGCAGTGCTGATGTTTATGGAGAGTCTAAATGTTTAAGAGAGATAAATATTTAAATGATTTAATTAATTTAGAAAATAATCATTTAATTAAAGTTATTACTGGAGTTAGAAGAAGTGGAAAATCGTTTCTTTTAAATGAAATTTTCTATTCTTATTTATTGAATGAAAAAAGAATTGATAAATCACATATTATTAAATTCGCCTTTGATAATAGTGAAGACATTGAAATGCTGGAGAAATATTTGCCAGAGGTGCCCACAATAAAAACTATTAATGGTCAAAAGGTAATTAATAATCGAAAATTTCTTTATTACATAAAAGAATTAGTACATGACGATAAACCATATTATTTTTTGCTTGATGAAATACAAAATTTGGATGATTTTGTAAGAATTCTAAATAGTTTTTTAAAACATGGTAATTATGATGTTTACGTGACAGGAAGTAATTCTAATATGCTTTCTTCAAATATTGATACAGAATTTGGTGGTAGATCATCACGCATTCATTTATTGCCTTTAACTTTTTCTGAATTTCTAAATGGCACTGATTTAAATGAAATTAATGGACTACAAATTTATGAAAGATATGGCGGAATCCCATTAGTCCAGTTACAAAACACCGATGAACAAAAAAATTTACAATTAATAAGCATTTATCACGATACGTATTTATCTGATGTGTTAAGACGCCACCCTCAAGTTGATAAAAATAATTTGGAAGAGACTTTAAAAGTTATTTCTTCTATGATTTCAACGCTAATTAATCCAACCAAAATTGAGAATACTTTTAAAAGTCAATATAAAATCGCTTTATCCAATAATACAATTCAAAATTATATTTCATGGTTCGAAGAAGCTTTTTTACTTAATAAAGCAATGCGGTATGATGTTAAAGGCCGATATTATATTGGCTCTCCATATAAAATTTATTTTGAAGATATAGGAATTAGAAACGCTATATTGAGTTTTAGGGATATCGATGAAACAGATTTAATTGAAAACATTGTTTATAATGAGTTAAGATATCGCGGTTTTAACATAGATGTTGGCGTAGTTAAGATCAAGACAAAAACCGATAGAAAAGATAAAAATAATAAATGGATATATGCAGAAAAAGAGACTGAATGTGATTTTGTCGCAAATAAAAGCAACAAAACATATTATATCCAGGTTGCTCTAACTATCGATACTAAAGAAAAAAAGGATCAAGAATATGAATCAATTCGAAATATTCCAAACTCTTTTAAAAAAGTAATTATTGTTAAAAATGAAGGTCTTCATTATTACACCGAAGAAGGATTCTTAAGAATAAGTT
>CAVIPP010000103.1:2789-4704 GCA_963644615.1 Oscillospiraceae bacterium | reverse complement strand
TCTCCATTCTGAATGGTTTACTAATATTATCGTTGATACAATCAATTCAAATAAAAACCAAACAGAAGTAGAAAATATTCCATTACAATCAATATTCTTCACCAAACAAGATGCTGAACTAAATAATGATAATGTTGTTTTAGGAACTACTTCTACATATAAGGTATCTTATTATCCTCAGGATGCATCAAATAAAAATATTAGATTCGTTTCAAATAGTAATTCTATAAATGTTGTTCAAGCAAATAATATCGTTAGAGTCGAAGGATTATCCTTAGAAAATAACATATCCTTAACAGCGTATTCATTAGAAAACGAATCAATTTTTACAAATATAAAATTAAATGTTATTGATCGAAACGCTCCAGATAAGTTTTCTATATCTATTAATAATAAAAATGAATGTTCAATCTTAAAAGGACACAGTCAACTTATTGATGTTAATATCGATGGCTATGATTCTCAAAGTAAAGCTAGATTATTTTATAACCCGAATTTAATCGAGTACCATTCATCGAATGAAAGTGTCGCTATAGTTGAAAATGGGTATATTAAATCTATCGGAGTTGGTGAAGCGGTTGTCAGCGCAACTAACGCAACAAACTCAATTAATGTAGTAGTGAATGAAAATCCTAACACTATTAATAATTCATTCATAAGTGATGATTGGTCAATAGTGGGCTCCAACGTAGCACATACGCACGATTATGATTATATTGATGAGGTAAATTATAGTTTTTACACTCAACTTAACGTTGACTTTGGAAGTAATGATTTAACTGATCAAAATATTTATTGGAGTAGTAGTGATGAAACTATTGCTAGAGTGGATAATCTAGGTCGAGTATATGGCCATAAAAAGAGTGGAGAAGTAATAATAAGCGCTACATCGATTGCAGATTCAAATAAAACAAAATCTTTTAAAATGAATGTAAATGATGTTCTTCCAACAAATATGAATGTCAATTTTAACAATATTGATTCGTTGGAAATTGGAAAATCATTATCTTTCTCAGTCAGCTTCGAACCTATTAATACAACAAATAAAAATATCATTGTTGAGTCTATGAATAATAGCGTTCTTGAAGCAACTTCATCTGGGTGGAACGCTAATGTGAGAGCTATAAGTGTTGGTAGTGCCTCTATTAAAATTACATCAACCGCTAATAGTGATCTATCTATTACAAAACAATTTAGCGTTACTCCAATTCAAGCAATTTCTAATGAAGAGAAAGATGAAATTGGCTATTTTATTCGCAAATCACTTGGTCATTTTCTTGCTTTTGGTGTTTCTGGAGTATTGGTAACTATTACTCTTTACATGTTTTTAGCTGATAAATTTAAAAAATATATTCTAATTATTATGTCGACGCTTATTGGCATTTTTGTAGCGTCACTTACAGAATTTATTCAATTATTTGTGCCAGGTAGAAGTGGAACATTAATTGATGTCTTAATTGATACGGGTGGTTATGTTCTTTTTGGAGCTATTTTAATTGGAATCTATTATTTAGTTATTTTGATAAATAGAAAAAAAGAAAAACCCCGAACAATAAAATAACTACATAGCGATTATAGTAGGTTGAGATAAACTTAAATCCATTCCTATATTATTTGAATAATTACTGTTTTGCATGAATTAATAAAAGGGGCAACGCTAAAACAATACATCCATGTCGAGGCCCTTCTAAAAGTTCCTTTTTAATCAAATGTTTTTTATATCGCAAAAAAGTATTCTTTTGTCATAAATAATTCATCTAATATTTTAGACACAGGAGTATGATTGTTAGTCTTTATTGCTGACAATATGTTTTCTACTTTTTTCAGACTTAATTAGAATTTGTGAAAACCTCTTTGAAAAAAATCAACTAATGCAAAATGTTTGGATTTTATTTCTCAATACTCATCTTAGATT
>CAVIPP010000103.1:0-2779 GCA_963644615.1 Oscillospiraceae bacterium | reverse complement strand
TTTAATTATCCGTTAAAATATTAATATTTTATTCACCTATTCATTCGCTAATAGTAATCAAACATTAAAAGATATCGCTCATTTAATTTGTGGAGGTGGCTGGCCATTATCACTTAGAGTGGACAAAGATATCGCTATTGATATAACTAAAAATCATTATGATGGATTATTTTATCTAGATTATTCTGATAATGAAAAATTTAGAAATAAGAAGCCAGAGATACTTAGAATGATAGTCAACAGTTATGCTCGCAATATTTCAACTGAAGCCTCTTTAAAATCAATCTTAAAGGATGTTAGACAAAATAATGAGAGAACACTAGATGACAAAACCTTTAACGAGTATCTTGAAGCATTAAAAGATTTATACATTATTGATGATATGGATGCCTGGAATCCTAATATTCGATCAAAAACATCTATTATTTCTACTCCTACTCGACATTTTGTAGACACTTCAATTGCGTGTCAATCGTTGGGTGTTTCACCTGATGACTTAATGAGTGATTTAAATTCATTTGGACTATTTTTTGAGGATTTTGCAGTCAGAGATTTAAGAATTTATGCATCTACTTTTGATGGAGTGGTTCGTCACTATAGAGACAACGCTGGACTTGAATATGATGCGGTCGTTCATTTAAAAAATGGTGATTAGGGTGCTATTGAAATTAAATTAGGTGGTAATGATTTAATTGATTATGGCGCTAAAAAACTAAATCTTTTAAAAAAGAAGTTGTTAGAGAAAAGCGATGTAAAGCATCCAAGTTTTTTAATGATTTTAACTGCTTTTGGACCATGCTACAAATGAGAGGATGGCATATATGTTGTACCGATTAATATGCTAAAAGATTAAATAGCACTTAATCAAATTTGCTTATACAAACATATATCGATAAGTGTCTATGCATGAAAACTATGATTCTATTTGTTATCTAGATTAATTATATTAAATTACTTTTTTTAGAGTTTAATGTATCATTTTATTAATGAAGATATTAGTTATTGGTTTAGGATATGTCGGTTTATCTCTTGCTGTTACATTAGCGAGTAAACACTCTCTTATTGGCTATGATATTGATGAAAGCAAGATAAACTTATTAAAAAATAAAATATCTCCTCTGAAAGAGAAAGATATTCAATTATTTTTAAATGAAGCATCTAATTTTACAGTCACTAATAATTTAGATGATGCTATTAATGAATCTAACTTAATTGTGATAGCCTTACCTACTAACTTTGATGAGACCACGAATAGTTTTAATGTTTCTATTGTTAGTGAAACTCTCGAACACATTTTATCTATAAATAAGAACGTAGATATTTTAATAAAATCTACTGTCCCATCAGGATATACTTCCTCACTAGCAAGTAAATATAAGACTGATAATATTTATTTCTCCCCTGAATTCTTACGTGAAGGGCATTCTATAAGCGATACATTATCTCCAACTCGTATAATTGTGGGATATTCTTCTAGTAAAGAAGCTTCAATTAAAAAAGCACATCAAATAGCAACTCTCATGCTTGATAATTGTCTTGGTCCTACTCCAGTGAGTGTTATTCCTAGTAGTGAAGCTGAAGCAGTTAAATTATTTTCTAATACCTATTTAGCAATGCGCATCGCTTTCTTTAATGAACTAGATACGTACGCTGAAAGTAAGGGGTTAGACACAAAAAGAATAATCGATAATGTCTGCTTAGATCCTAGAATCGCTAGCGGATATAACAATCCTTCTTTTGGTTATGGTGGATATTGTCTACCTAAGGACACTAAACAATTAAAAGCTAATTTTGACTTAGTTCCTGAAACTCTTATAAGTGCGGTAATTGAATCAAACTCATTAAGAAAAGAATTCATCGCAAATCAAATAATTTCCAAAATTAATAGTGGCGATGTCGTTGGTGTCTACCTTTTAGCAATGAAGAAAGATTCAGATAACTTTCGAGAATCTTCTGTCATCGATATTATTAAAATCTTAAAATCTAAAGGAATTAACCTCCTCATTTATGAACCCGCTATTATAGAAGAGTCATATTTAGGTATTAAAGTTATAAAGAATTTAGACGAGTTTATAAATAAAACTAATCTTGTCATCGCTAATAGAATAGATAGAAATATATCTAAGTATCATAAGATATATACTCGAGATTTATATAGGAAAGACTAAAATGGTTGAAATTAAAAATCTAATTGATAAGAAAAATAAAGATAATAGTGCGGCCTATAATAGAAAGTTCGCTATTGGGAATAATGAATTGTTATACACTGATAGATATGTTTATAAATTCCTTCGCTTAAAGGACTTTGATAAATATGATGGTGAATTATTTATTAATGAGAACAAATATATCCCTAATGAATCAGATGATAAAACTCTTTTTGTTTTAGCAATTAATTCTCAAGTATTTTGTCTTTCTATTGGAATTATCTCTTCACCTGATAATAAAAATGACACCTTAAAGAAACTTCAAGATGAATTAATGACTTTAAGAGATTATCCAATCGTTACTGATGAAGAGATAAGTAAAAAAATAGACGCTATTAATGAAATTATTTCTCACTATGAAGTCGCCTACGTCTTAGTGGATGAAAATAATGAAGTAAATTCAGATCATATTACTCTCATCAATAAATCGATTGAAAAATATCGTAATGATATGACTTATATTTTTCTACTTGAAGATGGTGTTAGCCAAATAAAAGAAAATCCTAATGTTAATAATATCGCTAGAGAAAATCTATTATCTCACGAAAATGTTCTCGATATCTGTATCGGTA
>CAVIPP010000102.1:0-4731 GCA_963644615.1 Oscillospiraceae bacterium | reverse complement strand
ATAAGTAATAGTTTTCTTTAACATAATATTCTCCTTTTTATTAATCCATTTTGATTTTTTTTTAAAAAAAGGGCCTTGAAAATTTTATTCAAAGCCCATAAGTAGTATGACTAGGTCTTCTTTAATTATTTTTAACTAAAGCAAGAATCTCGTCCGGAAGAAGTAATTTTGGCTCCTCTTCAGCAGTCCCATAAAGAGCAGCTTCCACTTTCGCCATCTTATCAGAACCAACTTTTACTGAATCGATTTCGATGTGCGCAGTGGGTTTGAAACCGGCAACTTCAACCGGAGTAGTGCTAATTTCCCAAGAGAAGGTAATTGCTTCCGGGCTATCATTCACGGTCTCGTACGCACGCTCACTAGGCTGAGCTAACGCACCGTAAATAATATGAATCTTATAACCAAGTTCCGGATTAAGATCATTTCCGACTTTAGTTTGATAACTAAAAGCAAAAGTGCGGCGAGTTTGCTGTCCAATAACCACACCTTCAATAAGATCCGCACTGCCATCGCAAACTTTGAATTCATCCGGATATGTATAAGCTTCGATAGTTCCTTCAAATTCTTCAGCAGACATTAAATTAAGATACTTAATATTGTCAGCATAAATAGCAGAAACTTCAGCGCCAGAAGGACTCTCGGTCACAGAAGAAAGACCATTCCAAGCTACACCTTTGCTATAAGTCCCAGGCGTTTCGGACATTGAATAAAGAACGCCATGCGATACACCAGTTTCATAAAAATGTTCGCCAGCTTTATCCCAAACTAATTTAGACATTATTTTTAACCTCCAATCCAATATTAGTAATAAATTGTAAACGTGTCGTGATTAAGCCCATCGACGATATAATGTCTGTCGAATCGAGCTGTTTTAAACTTAGACATGCGCGAAACTATCTCGCTATCTGGATCTCTATCAACGATTGTGACTTTATACTTTACAGTTTGCAAGTAAACATCATCGTTCGCAAATTTATTCGGTATGTCACTTCGCTCATAGACAATTGCGGGATATTTCATTTTAATTGATTCAGGGGGCTGAAAGTACACATATCTAGATCCGAGAACCTCAACTAGTTTCTCATGCAATTCAAGCCTGCTCGCCATTGTATTCGCCCCCTAATACCAATTTTATTCGTGGATATGATACTTCAGCCGATTTGACTTTCCATGACACATCCATGAACTTAACGTATTTAATCAAATGCCAATTTTCCGTGGTAAAAGGATCCATAACAACACTAATAGTGTGATTTACGTTGATGTCGTCATTTACTCCTCCAGAAGACTCGAGTTGCCAACGATTAGTAAGGAAATCTCCAACCGCATCTTTTTCGATAATTTGGTCCGTCCATACTCCCGGCTTGGTTTCACCGGTAATGGCGTAACCAAGTTTTCCATAAAATTTAGCCATTTTGATTTTTCAAAGATTACCCGCCAATAACAGCGGTGCTAACTTCTTCCTCAAAACTAACGGCAGAATATGGTTTAACTAATGCGCCAGAGCAACGAGTCTCGATAAGGTATTTCATCTTATTGTAGTCAATATCGAAGTCATCAAACATATTGACAGCTCCGCCCTTATCAGCACCAACATTATAATCGGCAAGATTAACTAAGACGCCAAGTAAATTGTACTTCTTTTTGGCAGAAGTATCTTCACGAGAAACATTTTCCATGACAGGAACAGTAACAATATCAGAAACACGAAGCGCTGTTTTCAATTTGTCGATGGTATCATAGATAACACGTCCGGTGGTATCTTCGATGAGAAGCATGTTAGTAAGCATATCTTCAGTAGTATAAAGAACTGGATTACCGGAGCCTTTATAATCTTTGCGAGACTTAACAACGTCTTTAATGAAGGATTTAGCGAACGCATAATCGTCAGCACCTTCAGAGCGGGCAAGGGTTCGCTTGATGGTATAGGTAGCATCATCGCCATACACTGGGCGGATCTTCAAAGGATCGATCTTTTCTTCAGAAGACGCATTGCGTCCATCGCCAATAAGAATGGCACGAGCGATTTCCTCATCAAGTTTTCCACGCATTTCAGCCTTAAGCCACGCGATAACATCAAAATCAGTGATATCAACGACGTCGTCACGATCCATCTTTTGAAGTTTGTAAATAGTTTGAGGATCTGTCGTACGCTTTAAAGCAACAATAACCTCTTCAACTTTTTGTTTGCCTTTGACGTAACCTTTAGCGCGAGCTTCATCGGCAGTGATATTCGCATAGAAAGATTTGACACGGGCGAAAGGAGTATGCTTGACAGATTTCATAACTTGACCAACCCAGCTTTGATCGCGATCGACCAATTCTGGAACACGAGAAACTGGCTGATACTCAGGAAATAGATTTCCAACATCAGTAATACCATGCTCAAGGAAAGCATCTTTAACAGAACCTTTTCTCTTAGCATCGTTCATAATTTCAACAAATTCTGAATGAGAAAGAGTATTGCTCTCATTCTCTTTAGTGTTTTCATTTTCAAAGGCATTATGTTTCACAGTTTTATCCTCCTCATTATTACCTTTTCCAAGTTCATCCATAACTTCTTTTTTGGAAGCTTCGATAGCTTCTCCGATTAAAGCATAGGTGACATTGCGTTGTTCTTCTGTCATAGAATCTAGCACATCTTTGACAGTTTTTTCTTTTTCTTCTTTTTTTGTTTCTTCCATTGATTTGTTTTCCTTTCCATTAAAAGTATCTGAATCAGAATGAGCTAATTCAATCTCTTCTGAATCATTGTAAATAATACACTCGTCTGGATCAGAGTCGTCGCTATGCGCCATAACAAAATCAATCTTAGCACCAGGATTGGCACCAGCCAGAACAAGACTAACTTCACGAATAGCGCCATGAATAACATCTGGTCCATTTTGTTTCAATTGATTCGCGTAAATAGACAAGGCGCAAATATCGCCATTATTTACAAGTTCTCGAGCATTTTGTCCTTGCTTAGTATTGTTGAGGCTGCAATAAGCATACACCCCTTCATTTCTATTTTCAAGAATAGCATGCCCTAAGACATTGTCGGCGGCCATATGGTTGTGGTTCCAAACAAGAGGGACCGTTTGGCCATCTTGCTCTGCGAACGCATTATGCCTAATTATTCGACCATCTGAACATTGGATATCATTTTTAGTTGCATAACCAGCAAAATCATATTCGCTAGGTTTTTTATCCATTTTGATTTTTCCTCCATTATCCACTTCCTGAAACCCATAATACATCGTCTGAGGCTGAATCAGTTTCTGTATTCTCAGTTCCATCAGTTTGTTTTGCAGATGCTACATCACTTGAATTCGAAGCTTCGTTTAAATTACGATTTCGCAATTCGTCTGCTTTCTCATTCTGTATAGGCTTAAGTCCAACTATTTGTCTAACTTCATTTGGAGACATTATCTCATTTCTTGTGAATTTGTCTGCAAGTTCTGCTAAATTAGACACCGGAATCAATTCAAACGGATTATTGAAATACATTATCCGTTGCCCTTGACTCCTGCCGGTTTTTGTGATAAATTTTCTGCTCATCTCTTCCGTTATAGCCCGAAGAATCGGCTTAATCGTTCGACTCATATAATTAAGCATGGTCTTCTCGTCTGCAGTTCCATCTAAAATGCTCTGAGTAATACCCAACTGGCTAAAAAGCATACTCGTAAGATATTGAATCTGAGTCATTAAATTATTTTCCACAGGACGATTGAGTTGCGTAATTTTTTCAGTCCCATCAGTATATGCGATACCATATTTTGATGAAGATAGTTGAGTCTCAATATCAAAGCGACGTTTTTCAGCCTGCTCACGTCGCGCGTCAGTCTTTATGACATACGGTAATTGCACAATCAAATCTAATTTTCCAGATCCCGATTGAGCATCTATCGCGTCAAGAAGATTGAACTTAGTGATTAACCTTTGCAGCACTGAGTTTGGCTCATTCATAATTGCATACAAAGGATTTTCAATAATGGCTGTAGTTTTCTTAGGAACAGTTATCTGCTCTTTTCGACCAATACGATCGTTATAAACTTCAACCATTACATAATCTGGATACCATTGCATTATTTTTCCGACACGCATGGTAAGAATGTCATACGAAGATGTCTTATTCGGATTTATCGATGTATCAATAGGCAATACTGCAACACAACCTTCATCAAACATCGACATAACGATGTCCTGAATGAAAGCTCTTGCAGTTTGATCCTTATTGCTTTGAAAATTCAAACATGAATTAAGACCAGAGTCAATATCCAAAAGATATCGTCCTCCATCATCAACTTTAATATGCTTAATATCAACACCGGACACATCTAGAGCAATTCGATTATAGACCGTACTTACAAGAGATCTCTCTTGGCCTCTCGTAAAATAAACTCTATCCGGACGGTACGTCGATACCATTCCAAGATCTTCGTATTTTGGATAATAATATCCGCTATTGTAAGGAGGGCTATTGCCATATTCAGCAAATGCATTCCAAGCATGCTTTAATCTATCTAATAAACCCATTTTGAATTAACCTCCATAAATATTTGACTAACGCGAGGGATTTTCAAAGGGCCGTCTGTGATAGTCGCAACTATTTGCATGAACTTCTTACATTTTTCATTATAAATGATCACATAAAAGCCTCCTTATTAAGTTTGTATGCAACAAAGGCATCGAGCAACGCAGCCACGTTATCGATCTTTGCCTCATAATGTTTTTTCCATAGTTTACGAT
>CAVIPP010000101.1:0-4781 GCA_963644615.1 Oscillospiraceae bacterium | reverse complement strand
ATGTATAGAGGCTCGTCTTACCTCCTTCAGCGAGATTACAAGGTACATAAAAAGGCAGTAGAGTATATTTTGGATAAAAAATACAAACTGCTTTGGGATTATGAACCGACTGAACAAAATGTAGTTGAAGCCAGCAAACTTTTGTTCTCCAAACATGGTATTTATTGGAAAATAAAGGGCTCATACAATGGCAATAACAATAACGTACCATCTGAAACCTTGACTACAAAAATTCTGATGGGAACCTTTGGCTGCATCCCTGCTTTTGATAGATTCCTAAAATCTGGTATCAGCAGGTATAACAATGCTAATGTCAATGGAAACTGCAATAAGCTAACTCCATTCTTGGAAAAGCAAAATGGCGAAAAAGTGACTAATAGTTTCAAAGAACTTGCTGACTTTGCAATTAATAACCGTAATGAATTGAAAATAAACTCAAAATTCAAATATCCAGCAATGAAGTGTGTCGATATGTTTTTCTGGGAAATTGGTTACGAAGTCGATTTAGCAAATGAACTACTCAAAACAAGTAAGAGTAAGAAAGGGGATAAATTACTTGATAATGCGATTAGTTTAGGTCTTTGCACCAAAGGGTCTTCATACAAATCAGCTGCAACACAAATATTTGCGAAGAACTAATCTTGTATACAAACACATCAATCAAGGAATTAAAGCAAATATCTCTAAGTCATATAAAGCGATATACAATAACATTTGGCCAAAAATCTGCAGAGCATATTTGCGTGCTTTGCGGAGATTGAGGATGCATTGCCTTGTTTATCTCAAATCATATTCCTAGTCGTGGAGTTTCCCTTGCTTCATCCATTTATATTGGCAAAATCAATAACAAGCCGGACATTCTTGTCATTAATAAAAACAGTGATGCGGCGATAATGAATGAGGCAAAGTCGAACATGGGACCATTTAGAAAAGATTAATGTGTTCTCGACAACGTTGTATCTAATGGCAACAAATTTCATGCGACTGCCATTCTTCGTTGTGAGTTAATTAGAAAAACTGTTAGCAGGTATCTTATGGGAATGAAGTGAAACTATTCTTAATTGTTCATATAGATGGAAATTGCATTGCTAAAAATTATGCGACTAATAAGGCTAATGCATTTGTATCAAAGCAGGTAGACATTGCCATTAGCGTTTTAAAAGAGTGATACTCAAAAATCGTTCTTTTCATTAAAATTGGCTTATTTATCTAATATTTTTATTTAACTTAAAATACATCATTGTACATATATGTGTCCATTTAATCTCTTTTTTGCGCTACAATAATTATGCCAATTATAATATCGAGTATAAAAGGAGAAATACATGAAACGAAGCGACACTAAAATCCATCAAATCGAATTACTTTTAACTTTAGATTATTTGCTTAATTATACGGATATCGACCATCCGGCAACTCAGCAAGATATTTGCCGTCACGCAAGAGATTTTGGACTTAAATATGATCCAAAAGCCAATGCCGGGAACGATGTTAGAAGACAACGAATTGGTGATTGTCTGCAGTTTCTTCAATATGTTTGTTATAAATTCCAAGACACAGATAAAATTCCTTTTGTTATTAACTCTACTGATTCCGGCAAGTTCTATGTCGAAGAAAAGAACCATCTTAACGAAGAACAAATCATTAAGATTTTAGCGGCTGTGAAAAATGATAAATACACCAAAGACGAAGATGGTGAATTTTTAATCGAGAGATTGCTAGATTCATTAAGCAATAAATATAATCGTGATTTTTATAAAAACGAACTAGCCAAAGAAAATAAAAACGTTCATAAATATCAAAAAGATGTTAAGCGTAAGATTAATTTAGTTAATAAAGCTTATAGAGAGGGTAAACTCATTGCTATTTATAAGGTGCGTATTAAAGACATTTTCCGTAAACCAAATGAACCTTTCGCACCTTATGAACCAGGTGATTACAAGCATTACCGGGTTTATAAGATTAAAGAATACAACAATAAACCGTATGCAATTTTAATCCCCGTTGATGGCAGAGGTGTCCTTTGCAACGCGATTGAAAATTTAAATCTCCCGGCCCATTTATCAGCGAAAGAAATATTAACAACTGACCCGGAAGATAACCGCAATCTTGATTTGCTTTTCAAAGAAAACAGTTTATTTGGTCGATATTATGATTCCTTAGATGATTATATTGAAAAAGCAGTGATGCCTAAAGGTGGCTTTACATATAAGACTTCGTTTTATTTCCCCCTCACCGGTTTAACATCAGTTAAAAAATCATTTGAAGAATATTTTTCTATAGAAATGCCTGTTATTCTTTCCGCTCGATTTAAAGTAGATAAAGAAGCTGGAAAATCAATCGGCAATATTTTTCCACGTGTTCCTCGTAAATATGATCGATATGGCATTATTCCTAATGAGGACATCGAAGGTAAACATTTGCTATATGGAGTAGTCAATATTTCAATCAATCAATTCGCTTTTATTTCTTGGCTTTACGAAAATCCAAACATCGCTCGTTATGTTACTGTTGTTTCCCCATCATATATTAATAAGATATTAGGAGAACGGTTTCTTGATTTGTTTTGCGAATATAAAAGTGAATTAAGTGATGAACAGATTAACAAAGCTTTTAAAAGAGCGGATCGAATTGCGGAATTTAGAAGAAACCACTACTAATTTGTACTCATATAAACACAAAAAGCGACTATTGCCCTTAGTCGCTTTTTCTTTGAAGTAAACTAACTTTGGAGGTCAACAAAAATGGAAGATAAAACAAATAAAATTGACAACGAATTAGGAATTGATCGGGAAGATATACCAAATTATGATAGAAAGTTTGCGAATGACATTTTTGATGTAATTGATAGTTTCATTGATAAAGAGAATATAAGTGAAGGCTTCAACATAAAACGGGCATTGGATTATGAATTTAATAGACATTGCTTAGCTAGTGAAACGAAGGTATCAAATAACAATCATATTTATTATGATTTTAAAACTATTGAAGAATATAAGGATTTTACGGACGCTATCGCATCATATTGTTCAAATCCTGAAATATCTTTTGTGTCTTCCCTTGGCGATAAAGAGGCAGTTATTTCTTCGTTTCAAAGATTTTTCGAAGAGGATGAATACTTAAAGATAACTCCTCAATGTGGATTTTCTTTTAGTAATAGAGCCTTAACTTTATATCTAAATTCCACGGATTATAAAATTAGTGAAAATTATAACGGCAAGGTTATAAATGTTTTAATTCAAATAGGTGATGAAATACATAATTTATATCCTATTTCAATGGATGACTTTCTTCAAAAACTCAATAACGTTATTAAAAAACATTGCGTAAACGTTCAACCAATTAAGATAAATCCTGAAGCAAAAAGAAGAAGAGAGCTTTATAACACTGCCCTAACAAAAGCAAAGGAAATATATGGAGATGTCATCATTCCTTATATTGTCAATAGACTTAATTATGAATTAGATGAACTTTCTAAAAGCATCGGTTTAAAACTTGTCGCGGATGTAGCAAAGGTTCAATCTCATCGAATAAATAAAGGGCACATTTTTATCCCACGAGCTTTTTTAAATAATTCGTTACTTTTCTTTTTTATAGGAATCGGAAACGTTAACCCGATGCCAAGACATCATTATTGTCCGTCTTGCCACACCTTTCATTGGGGTGAAAAAAGTCTTGCTGAAAAATGTGAATGTTGTAACGCCTCATATAAAGAAGACGGGTATGATTTGCAATTTGAATTACTCTTAAATGATTTTAAAACGAATAAAGTAGAATTCGCATATTTAACTACTGAAAATATTCACTTCCCATATATACCCGAACTCCGTTATGTGAGAATGCCTAATATGGAATTAGCAAAGGCATTAAATATTACTCAGCAAGAAATAAATAATAACGAGATGAGCATTAAAACTATTTATCGAATTATTAAGTGCCTTATTTTTCCTAAAGACAATAGTGAACAAAGTTATTATTCATCACATTATAAAAATCATTCAATATTTGAACATCTGCCTTTTATCGGAATACAAGATTTAGGAAGCGAACTCTTGCATGTAGCGATTAACGATTATTATAGCGACATTAAAACTTTTGATGATTTGGTTAAAGCATTATGTTTAATTCATGGCACCGGCGTAATTGAAGCAAATTCAAACTATCTTAATGGTCATTCGATTAATGGGGCAATTACATCAAGAGATGATTTATATCGATATTTAATTGATAATCAAATAAGCAATGATGATGCGTTATTGATTTGTCGTAGCACAAGATTATGCGGTCAAGATAGAATATCTCCATTAATCATCTCTAAATTAAAGGATGCAGGTGAAAGCGATAACTTTATTTCCTATTTAAAGCGAATCCAATCACTATTTTATAAAGGCCATATCGTTGCCACGCTTAGACTTGAACTATTGTTATCTAAGATATATTTAGATGATCCGTTACGTTATTATCGCGCTTTTTATATGGTAAATAAGAGGTGGGTTGTGCAGATTAACGATGACTATGATTTTATTAAAGAATTGCCGTTAGTTAAATATAGAACCTTCGAAGAAATATATTTAGGTGCAATAGACCTTGAAGAAAGAGGCTATAAACCAAGGGAGTTGATTAATGAAATAAAAGCGATTTGTAATCAAGATGCGAATGATAAGAAAATCTAACAAATCAGGATTGGCTATTGAGACAATTATGTGTTGTTGTGACATTAGTTGAGAAGTAGGCCATTATTTCTATCTACGCCGGTTTAGAAGTAGGCCACTAAATGATGA
>CAVIPP010000100.1:0-4782 GCA_963644615.1 Oscillospiraceae bacterium | reverse complement strand
CTCTCACCGTTGCTCCTGAAGAAGGATCAAAGATTACTCTCGGCGGTGGAGTATCCGAACAAGTCAAAGTTGGTAGCAAAGTAACATTCAAAGCTGAAGTTACCGACAAACTCAAAGAACTTGTCTCAGTAAAACTTGATGACGATCAATTAGTTGTCGATAGTCTTGGCAATGGTTGGTTTACCATGCCAGATCACGATGTCACATTGAAGACTGAATTATTCACTAAAGGTGATGGTTCACTTACTAATGTTACCTCATTACCTGATGATTTCACCGCGCCTACCACTTTAGCGGATATTACAACTATTGTTAGTGATGGAGCAAGCGTTGCTGGAAAGTACAGTACAGAAGAAAAACTATTTAACACATTTAACGATTTTACTGGATTGCGCAATGCCGATTTAGTATCAAAAAGTTCGCGCGATGGCAATATAATCGTCCGTGGTAATTATAAGCAGTATACAGATGATGTTGCTTTTAAAACCTATTTCTATCAAGCTGGTTTTCATGGCGACAATCACTTCTATGAAATTAGTGCTTCAAATAATGCTTCTGTAACAGATAGTTCTCTCACTTTTAATCCCCAAGTTTATGATGTGGTTGATTCCGATACTACATCGAATAAATTTGAAATTACTAAGGCAGATGCTGAAACTAAATCAACATCAGCTGGTTTCTTAAATCAAATTGTATCTGATGTTCTCAAGAATAGTTCCATTTGGAATCCTTCTGCAGATAAAATTTCATGTGAAACAGAAATTTCAACAGATAAAACATTTTTTACTACTACTGTTTCAAGCATTTATCAAGGATATTTTGATGTAAGAGTTTCTGATTTTAGTGTCGTAGTCGATGGCGATAATTTCATTTCATCTGTGAAATTTGCTTATAAAGAATACAGAAATGCAGATTACAATTCAGAAACTGGAGCGATTAATGATGGCGCCACACCTAAGACTGACACAGGATTAACATATTCTGCGATTCGTGGTTATAAAGATATTGTCGAAATGCCATTAGACATTTCTGACTTTGTTATAAATGATTACGATATCACAATTATTGATAGTAATAAGAACAAAATAAATGATGGCAAAGTTCTCGGCAATTCGACCTATAAATTCATTCCTACGCCAAATGAAAACGAGAAATATAACTCAGTTAAGCCACACATTGTTAGCGTTTCTGATGGTTTCGCAACAGTTTCATCTAGTGGCGATTCGTTCACCGTCGATAAATTAGGTGAATTTACAGTTACCTTTGATAACGGCTTTGGTGTTAAAAAAGAAGTTACATTAGTTGCCACTCAACCAAGTGCTTCATCAATCTCATTTAATAAATCCTATAATGAAAAAGTATATGCTGATTCTGCGGTGGAGATTGTGACAACTGTCAATCCATCGTTAGCTGATCAAGATACTACTCTTACTGTTGATGCATCAACAACGAGTGGCGTTACTGCGGATATTGAAAAAACTAGCGTTGGTAAGTTCTCGGTTACTCCAAGCGGCAGCGGCTCTCTTGTTTTATTAGCGACTGCGCCAAGTGGTGCTACTAACAAATTAACGCTAAAAGTAGTGACTAAACCTACATTAGAAGTTGTAAAGAGTGTATTGCTTAATAAGACATTAAGATACTATTACAGTAGAAGTTGGATGTATTATTTTATTAACTTCAATGATACAAACGGCACTATTTATACTTCATCAGATAAAATTCCCTCATCTGGATCCGATTATTCAACTAATTTCTCATGGGAATATAATGAAGAAACATTCGAATTTACATTTACCTTTGCGGATACAACAGGCGTGAAAAAATGGCTCCGAATTGATTCATTTGTATTTTCAGACTCAGAGACAATCAGCGGTTCATTAACTGATTATTATAATGGCTCTACAACATCCGTTACTGTATCGCAATTCACAATAATTGATCGAATCACTATTGATTAAATAAATTAATCTTATTTACTTTTTAAGGCGGCCATTTTGGTCCGCCTTAAAGTGCATAAAGGAGTTTAACGAATATGAAGAAAAAATCATTATTAATATTAGGTTGTGTATTATCTCTTCTTTCATCATGTAATGGGGAAATTGATTCGAGCACATCGTCCTCAAACACTTCTGACTCATCAACCTCTGAAAACACTTCTAATAATGTCGTTGATTATTCATTGAATGACATGGTTACGCTTTTACGCGGAGATTTAAACACCAATGAAATTAATTTATCTAGCAAAGTCGAATTTAGTGAAACAACAACTAAAGAGGGTGTTAGCGTCGAGACTCAAAATGAAACATGGAGCATTTATGATGGACAAGTTTCTAACGCTATTGGAAGTAAACAAATCACTTATTCAAATTCTGATCCAGACAAGGTTAAATCGGTAAGCGATGAATATGAGAAAATAGTTAAGGTTGTTTCTTACCCGTCAGAAGAGGATATCATTTATTTTGTGACCGATTATAAAGATGGTACGACCACTCTTGGAAGCGATAGCGCTAAGCAAATGTTTGTCATCGATTCTGGAACTGAGAATAGTTACTATTTATTGCGAAGTTCAGTTAAGAGTCAATTAGCAAAGCAAGTTGCGATGATTGCGTCTAATTACATAATTTCTAATTTCACTGGTAATACTGCTGTATTATCTTCTCTTCCAAAGGGCTACAAAAAAACGGAAAATGGCGTAGAAACATATTATATCAATGCCTTTTCTTATTCCTACAGTGATGAGGATATCTTAACGACGATAAAAGATGAATTTAGCTTCACTGTCGTGGATCAAAAAATTACCTCATTCAAGACAAATTATTCAATAAGTTATAGTCGTGATGGTGAGGATAGTTATGTAAACACCATAGAAAACGAATATAAACTTAGTTATGATTCTAGAACTAGCGCGCCTTCAGCATTAATTGACCCTACGCAATATTTCTTATTCTTTATTAATGATGTTGAAGCGTATTATTACGACGATAATCAAGAAGTCGTCGTTGATTTAGATAAATTACCTACTAAAAAATATGTTCGTTTCCGAGCAAAAGATTATTCGCCACTAAAAGCTGTCGATTTAGAATTGTATGCTGCAAGCGCAGATGCTTCAAGCAATACTAGCGTCGTAAGCATTGATAACATTTACTTTTATACTGAAAAAGCAGGAGAAGCTAAGTTAACTTTGACTGCATTTTCTGGAGCAAGCACTAGTGTTGATGTAGTGGTATTGCCTCCAGAGCTTAAATCGATTAGCTATGAGGATACCTATAGTTCAATTGAAAAAGTAATGGTCAAGAATGACGATGACACATACGATACGATTAGATATGTTTATAATAATTCAACCTATTCTAAAATAAGGATAACGCCCACCCCGACCGATGCTGATAAAACCGACATTGTCGCAACAGTTGATAAGGATAATATGGTCAATATTACCTCCTCTATTAACGAAAATACAATTGAATATACGTTTGAGGTTCTAGATGTAGCAGAAGGCGACGAATTTACCGTCACATTTGCATCTGTTTCGATACCTAGTATTACTAAATCAATTACCTACACTTGCAAAAGAAAAGCTGCTTCAACAGATGAAGAATTGTATGCTTATTTAACAAGTCATACTTATAATTGTTCATATGACCTTTATATACAAAATTTTAATGCAGATTTATCGTTCTCTAGCTCAACAGAAGGAAAAGTTATCATTCATTGGGCTACAAAAGATGAAGAGATTTCCTTTAATTTTGTCTTAAATGATTATTACGCTACAGTAACTACGGTAACAAAGGATAAAGACGGAAATGATTTAAATCCATATTACGGTTTTGATGAGATGATTATCTATCGAGATTTAAAGACAATAAAATTATCTGTTGCCGATGGCTATCCTGGTGCTGGTAAAAAAATAACGTTTTCACTAGTGGAGGAATAAAATGATTAAAAAAAGGATTTATATCGCTCTTTTTTCTCTAGCTCTATGCGCTTGCAATTCTAATGATGCGGATACAGCATCCTCATCAAGTGCTACTTCTTCTCAATCTTCATCTACGACTACATCATCCTCTACAAGCGAAACGCCAGTAGAGAAAACGATTGAGCAAAAGTTTGCTGATTATTTGAAGAAGTTTGCTGATTTAAATTTTGACGCGAATAAAGTAAGTTATACCACTACAACATCCGATGATAAAGGTATAGAATGGACTCAGCAAGGCACTGGAATTGAATATCAAAACGACTTTTATCGCGAGGAATTTAGTCAAACTTCAGGCGACACGACTAATGGTGTATATGAAAAAGGTGCCACAGTCGTTAGCAATATTGATGCTTATTACAAAATTACCTATTACGGTGATGGCGATACTAACAATAATGTCAAATATTACAAAAAAGGTAATGCATCCTTTCAAGAATTTAGTGAAACATCATTTAAATCGTACTATTTAAACAGTTTTGTAAATTTAGCTCAGAATTTATATTTAGTTAATAAAGATAATAAAGAATTTACTAATTTTACTCTTGAATGCGATGATAGTAATGTTAATTTCAAAACTGATGGCACAAAGGCATTGAATTTCAAATTTGATATTTATTCAGGCAAAACTGCTTATTATGAAATAAAAAGTGATGATACTGTCGTAGTCAAAAACGGAATGGTTATTTCATCTAACAGTAAATATCAAATATCTATTTATGATGCAGTTAATTATAATGCCTATACTCGTAATGCTACCTACGAATACGATTCATCGATTGGCGATTATAGTGGAACTAAATTAGATC
>CAVIPP010000099.1:0-4824 GCA_963644615.1 Oscillospiraceae bacterium | reverse complement strand
CTCTCACCGTTGCTCCTGAAGAAGGATCAAAGATTACTCTCGGCGGTGGAGTATCTGAACAAGTCAAAGTTGGTAGCAAAGTAACATTCAAAGCTGAAGTTACTGACAAACTTAAAGAACTTGTCTCAGTTAAACTTGATGACGATCAATTAGTTGTCGATAGTCTTGGCAATGGTTGGTTCACCATGCCTGACCACGATGTCACATTAAAGACTGAATTATTTACTAAAGGTGATGGTTCACTTACTAATGTTACCTCATTGCCTGATGATTTTACCGCGCCTACCACTTTAGCGGATATTAAAGCTATTTTTGAAGAAGGCGCGAAGGTTGAAGGTAAATTTAGTTCTGTTGAAACTCTCAATAGCACATATAGTAGTTTTAAAATAGGCTACAATAAAGCGTATTCTAATGCGTGCTTTGATGTCTCATTAACAGCAAAGAATTCACGTGATAATCAAGTACTTGTAATGGGCAATCAATTAACATCATCATCCGGCAATTCACAATCGTATTTTTATCAAGCTGGTATGCATGATGATAAACATTTTTATTCATTTGAAGGTAATCCAAATTCGACTGGTTTTACATCGCAATATAGTTTTACACCTGCTGTATATGATGTGGTCGATGAAGCTACAGATTCTACAAATGTTATAACCAATGATGAAGCTGAACTAAAATCCTCTACATATGGTTTTATTTCGATAATCGATACTTACGTTATTGATTCAACGATTTTATGGAACACTGATGATGCTGATAACACCGTCACATGTGAGAAAGCATCAGACGGTAAGAGCTTCACTGTTACCTTATCTGCAACATTAGCTTCTAGCCGTAAGGTTAGTAGCATTTCCGCAGTTGTCGATGGCGATAACTTTATTTCAAAAGTTGACTTTACAACAAAAGTTTATTCCTCTGATGATTGGGATAGCAATGCTAAAGCTCCTAAGGCTGATGCCGTTCCTACAACAGATCAATTCTTATCATTTAACGCTACACGCGATTATAAAGATAAAGTTGATATGATTTATGACATCGAAGATTATGTCATGCATGACTATGATGTCATCTTTTATGCTACTCCAAAAGACGGCTATTCATCCGATACAACTGAGTTAAAGGATGACAAAATTGATGGTAATTCTAAACTTGCCTTCAAGGTTCGTTCAAATGATGAAAATTCATTAAATTCTGTGAAACCTAGAATTGTTGATTTAACTGATGGATTTGGCGAAATCAGTGCAGACGGGACAACTATTGCTGAAGTTATAAAATTAGGTGAATTTAAAGTTACACTTGATAATGGTTTGGGTGAACAAAAAGAATTTAAATTTACATCCGTTACGCCAAAAACAACTAAGATTACTATCTCTGGAACAGACGGTGATTATATATTTGCTAATAATGAAATTGAAGTTACCGCTGTTGCATTCCCTGAATTAGCAGATCAAAGTGGTGTAGATCTTGCTAAAGATGAGTCAAACGCTTCTGGCGTTGATGTTACAATCACCAAAAAGAGTGATGGAGTTTGGACAATTAAACCTCTTGCTGCTGGTAAAGTGTATTTAAAAGCAACAGATTCTAGTTCCGGTAAATCAGCTACTCGTAATTTCAATGTTGCTGAAAAGCCTGCAGTTGACAGCGTTAAAGCTGCCTTAACCGATACTGATAATCCTAAATCAGTGTCTGGATCAGCTTATACAAACTATTATACGCATTATTTCTATATTAACTTTGATGCAGAGGGCAAAGCTGAATTTATTGTTAAAAAAGGATCATACGGAACTCCTACAAAACTTTCTTCCTTTAATTGGGCAGTAGATTCTGATGTTAACTTTTCGTTCAGTAATTATCAAAATGTTGATGAGGATAACTCGGCTGAAATTACTAAATTTACATATATCAGCTCAAGCGTTATTTCCGTTTCATTTAACTTCCTCTTTAATGGTGATGGAGATAGCGTTAGTAAGACATTCAAATTAGATACACGTGTTGAAGCTTCAGCATAATTATCTTAATTTTATTCCACACATTTAAAGGCGGCCTAAAAACCGCCTTTCCCCCATATTTAGGAGGCAAAAATATATGAAAAAGAAAATATTATTTACAACATTAAGTGCATTGCTACTTCTTACGTCCTGCGGAGGTGAGGCTAGTTCGTCGACCAATTCTTCCTCTTCTTCTGAAATAGGAGGCGAGAATATTGAAGATTTTCAACTCCCAGCGATGTCAACATTACTAGAAGGCACTCTTTTAACAAATGAGGTTAATTCATCTAGTAAGGTCATATCAAAAGAGACAAGTGCAAAGGATGTTATAAGTGTCGAAACAACCAATGAGACATGGAATATTTATAACAATCAAACTTCATTTGCGACGGGTGATGTTAAATATACCTATACCAGCGGCGTTTCAATCACTGATACATATAAGAAGATTGCTCAAGTATCTTCGCCATATGGTACAAGTTTATTTTTCTTAGTCACCGATTATGAAGACGGAACAAAAAGAACTTCATGGGTTGATTCAGCGACGAGCTTAGAAGTTACTGAGAAGGAAGAATCAACTGAAGGATATAGCACTCTATCAAAAGCGCAAATCCCATATCAATTATCTAAACAGGTATCATATATCGCTTCAAATTACATCAAATCAAATTTGACTGGCAATATTTATACGATGAGTACCTATCCAATGGGACACAAGAAAACTGTTGATGGAGTTTCTACTTATTATATAGAACCATTCTCGTATAGTTATACTTCTGAGGATGTCGTTACATCGATTAGTGATGAATTTAGTTTTGTCGTCAATAGCGATGATCAATTAACATCATTTAAATCATCTCATACGATGATCGATACACAAGATGGTATTAGCTACACACAAAAACTCGAATACGAGTACACTGTTGAATATAACGCTAGAGAGAATGCGCCTGCTCAAGCTGAAATGATTGACCCAACTCAATATTTCCTTGGATATGTATTATCTGTTGAAGCGGTTTACAGCAAAAACAACAAAGAAGTTGTTACATCAATCGATAAACTTCCTAGCAATACCTATGTGACATTTAGAGCTAAGAATTATACTCCAGCTAAAGCAGTGGATATAAGAATGTATCCTCTTGGAGGAAGCGCAGCCAGTGGCGATTCAAGCGTTGTTAGCATCGAAAACAATATATATTTTCATACTGGTACAGTTTCTGAAGCCAAATCGTGCAGTTTAAGCTTAATTGGCTTATATGGAGCACAGTTTAGTACGAATGTAACTGTTTTACCTCCGGAGATTGAATCAATTTCTTATAGCGACGAAAATAGCGATATCGAGGTCGATGATTCGACTACTCCGAATACACGTTATGTTTATGCTGATACGACCTATACCGGCATTAGCGTCAGCTATTATCCAAAGGAGATCAACGCGAGCGATATCGTTGCAAGCGTCAATTCCGCGATGGAGGGAAAAGTAACAGTTTCAGTCACCTCAACCGGAAGCGGATATATCAACTATAAATACGTTATTTCTAGTGAAGCAGTTGAAGGTGAACAATTTACCGTTACATTTACTTCTAAGAGCAAACCATCAGTCTCCTGTTCAGTGAATTATACGGTTAAAATCAAAGTCCCAGTCAGCGAAGTCTCTGCATATTTAACTTCACATACTTATACCGCTAATCAAAAAACTGATGCAGCAATTTGGGGATGGTATTATGAAGAAGGAACAAAGGGAACGGTTTCTTTTACCTCAGCAACAGAGGGTCAAATCGCTTACCATATATGCTACATTGATTCAGATACTGGAAAATATACTGAAAAAGATTATGTTGACACATTTACCTATTCACTTAATGAATATAGTGCGACTGTGACGATTAATAATTCTCCATGGCATGAAAATTATAACTTCAACACCTTTACATTAAATAAAGATTTGAAGGTTGTGACATTTTCTTCTGATCAAGATTCAGGTTATCGAACACTTAAGTTTTTACTTGATGATGAGGCTTAATTATGAGGAAATTGATTTTATTAAGCGCATTAGCAATTGTTCTTACTTCCTGTGGAGGAAATGAGACATCCTCAAGCGATAATTCATCCACAAGCGAAACACCAGTTGAGAAAACTGTTTTAGAGAAATTTGAAGCTTTATTAGCTAAATTTGAGAATATTGGCTATGACGCGAATAAGATATCTTACACGCATACACAGGTTGACAATTATTCGGCGATTGATTTAGTGTCCACTCGCGTTGCCTCTGGTACCCAATATAACGGTAATTTCTATCACGAAGACTTTGAAGAAAAAATCGATGAAGGCGAACAATATTCCGGCGTCAACGAAAAAGGCGTCTATAACGATAATTTCTATTCCATACTTTATTATGGGGATGGCGATAGCGACAATCGACTTTATGAATTCGCGAAAGGAACTACCGATTTTAACGATTTCTCAAATTGTTCATTCAAAGGTTATTACATGAATAACGTCCTCGCATATTGCTATGATAATTATTTAGCAATTAAAGATGATACTCGTTATTCAAAGATAACATTGACCTGCGATAGTAAGGATGTTGATTTATCTAGTGATGGCGAGAAGACAATTGATTTTGCCTATCGTATATTCTCAGGAAGCAATCTCGTTAATGCGATTGTAAGTAGCGACACAATTAAGATTGAAAACGGAAAAGTTATATCATCGGAGAGTGATTACACTTTCTCGCAAATGGGTTCGACTAATTATAGAAAGTTTGTTAAAAAGGCTACCTACGAATACGATTCATCGATTGGCGATTATAGTGGAACTAAATTAGATC
>CAVIPP010000098.1:0-4895 GCA_963644615.1 Oscillospiraceae bacterium | reverse complement strand
AACTATTAATCAATTAGTTAGACAAGGAAGAAAGAAACCAACTTTTAAGTCAAAGGCACCAGCATTATTAAAAAGATTTGACTCATTAAAGAAGAAAGAAACAAATCAAAATAGTGCTCAAAAAAGAGGAGTTTGTACCCGTGTAGGCACAATGACTCCTAAAAAACCTAACTCAGCTTTAAGAAAATACGCAAGAGTTAAGCTTAGCAATGGCTATGAAGTCACTGCATATATTGGTGGAGAAGGACACAACTTACAAGAACACTCCACAGTTATGATCCGTGGAGGAAGAGTTAAAGACCTCCCAGGTGTTAGATATCATATTATCAGAGGATGTTTAGACTGCGCAGGTATTGAATCTCGTAGACAAGGTAGATCTTTATATGGTACTAAGAAACCTAAATCAAAAGAATAGTAGATAGGAGGATAGAATTATGCCACGTAAGGGAAATGTAACAAAGAGAGATTATTTACCAGATCCAATTTATAATTCAAAGTTAGTTACAAGATTAATTAACAAAATTATGTTAGATGGTAAAAAAAGCACAGCTCAAACAATCTTATATAATGCATTTGCTAAAATCGAAAAGACAACTGGAAAACCAGCTATGGACGTATTCGCAACTGCAATTAATAACATTATGCCTGAAGTAGAACTTAAGGCTAAAAGAATTGGTGCTGCTAACTTCCAAGTACCAACTGAAGTAAGCAAAGAAAGAAGAGTCACTTTAGGTTTAAGATGGCTTGTAAACTATGCACGTTTAAGAAAAGAAAAATCAATGGAAGATAAACTTTGTAACGAAATTATCGATGCTGCTAATGGCACTGGTGCTTCCGTTAAAAAGAGAGAAGATGTCCATAAGATGGCTGAAGCTAATAAAGCTTACGCACATTATAAATGGTAATTTAGGAGCAATTTATGGCTGAAAGAGAATACGATTTAGAGCATACTCGTAATATTGGTATCATGGCTCATATTGATGCCGGAAAAACCACAACTACAGAACGTATTTTATTCTTCACTCACAAGATTCACAAAATCGGTGAGGTCCATGAAGGTGCTGCTACTATGGACTGGATGGCTCAAGAACAAGAAAGAGGTATCACAATTACTAGTGCTGCTACAACTTGTTTCTGGAAGGGCAATAGAATTAATATTATCGATACTCCTGGGCACGTCGACTTCACTGTTGAAGTTGAACGTTCATTAAGAGTTCTCGATGGAGCTGTTACAGTTCTTGATGGAAAAAACGGTGTTGAACCACAAACTGAAACAGTTTGGAGACAAGCTAGTAAATATAACGTTCCTAGAATTGTCTTTGTAAATAAACTTGACGCAATCGGTGCTGATTTTGACATGAGTGTCGCTTCACTTCATGAAAAACTTGGTGTTACAGCAAAAGCTGTTCAATATCCAATCGGAATCAGTTCAAGCTTAAGCGGAATTATCGATTTAGTTAAAATGGAAGCTTGGGATTATTCAAAATGTGATGATAAACACCAAGATCCTACTCAAATTGAAATTCCTTCACACTTAGTTGATAAATGTAAAGCTTTAAGAGGCGAATTACTTGAAGCTTTAGCAAGTTTCGATGATGATTTAATGATGAAAGTCCTCGAAGGTGAAGAACCAACAATCGACGAAATCAAAAAAGTTATCAAAAAATCAGTTTTAACTGGTCAATTCTTCCCAGTTTTCTGTGGATCTGCTTATAAAAATAAAGGTGTTCAATTATTAATTGATGGTGTTATCGATTACTTACCATCACCACTTGACATTCCACCTGCAAAAGGAACAAATCCTGACGGAACAGAATATGTCTGTCATCCAGATGATAACGCTCCTTTAATGGCATTAGCATTCAAGATTGCTACTGACCCATTCATCGGAAGACTTGCTTATGTTAGAGTCTATAGCGGTGTCTTAAAATCAGGAAGTTATGTTTTAAATAGTAATAAGAATTCAAAAGAAAGAATCGCAAGATTAGTCTTAATGCATTCTAACCATAGACAAGAAGTCGAAGAACTTCACGCTGGTGAAATCGGTGCTATCATCGGTTTAAAGAATACTACAACAGGTGAGACATTATGCGATGAAAATTACGATGTCGTCCTTGAAAAGATGGAATTCCCAGAACCAGTTATCGAAGAAGCTGTCGAACCTAAAACAAAAGCTGACCAAGAAAAAATGTCAATCGCTCTTCAAAAATTAGCTGAAGAAGATCCTACATTTAAAGTTCATACAAACGAAGAAACTGGTCAAACAATCATCGCTGGTGTCGGTGAACTTCACCTTGATATCATCGTCGATCGTATGAAGAGAGAATTCGGTGTTCAAGTTAACGTCGGTAAACCACAAGTTGGATACCGTGAAACTATTAGAAAAGCTGGAGATTGTGAAGGTAAATACATTAAACAATCTGGTGGTCGTGGACAATATGGTCACGTTGTTATCAACTTTGAACCAAACCCAGGAAAAGGATTCGAATTCGTCAACGCAGTCGTTGGTGGTTCTGTTCCTAAAGAATATATTAAACCTACTCAAGACGGTTTAATTAGCGCTCTTGATAGAGGATTAATCGCTGGTTATCCAGTTGTTGATATTAAAGCTACATTACATGATGGTTCTAGCCACGAAGTCGATAGTAGTGAAGCTGCTTATAAGATTGCTGCTAGTATGGCTTTAAAAGAAGCTGCTAAAAAATGTGATCCAGTTATCCTTGAACCTATCATGAAGATCGAAGTTACTGTCCCAGAACAATATTATGGTGATGTTATCGGAGATATTTCTCGTAGAAGAGGTAATATGACTGGTGAATCTCAAAGAGGTAATGCTAAGATTGTCGAAGCTGAAGTACCACTTGCTGAGATGTTTGGATATGTTACTGATTTACGTAGTTTCACACAAGGTAGAGGTTCATATTCAATGGAATTTGACCATTTCGGACAAGTTCCAAAGGCTGTTCAAGAACAAATCGTCAAAGATTCTGGCTCTAAATAGTCAAATGTATTTTTAAGGGTTATATTTCCCTTAAAAATACGATGATTTAAATACTAAATCATTGAATATTTAAAAAAAATAATTTAAAATGAATGCATTGCAGAATGCAAAAATAAATTTCAGGAGGAAATATTATATGGCAAAACAAAAATTTGATAGAAGCAAAACCCATCTTAATATTGGTACAATTGGTCACGTCGATCACGGAAAAACCACTTTAACTGCTGCTATCACACACGTCCTTTCAAAGAAAGGTTTAGCTAAAGCTGAAGACTACGATCAAATCGATAGCGCTCCAGAAGAAAAGGCTAGAGGTATTACAATTAACACAGCTCACATTGAGTATGAAACAGCAAAAAGACACTATGCTCACGTTGACTGTCCAGGGCACGCAGACTATGTCAAAAACATGATTACTGGTGCTGCTCAAATGGATGGTGCTATCTTAGTCGTTGCTGCTACTGATGGTGTTATGCCTCAAACAAGAGAACATATCTTACTTGCTAAACAAGTCGGTGTTCCTTACATTATTGTTTTCTTAAATAAAACAGATTTAGTTGATGATCCAGAATTAATCGATTTAGTCGAAATGGACGTCAGAGAATTATTAAACAAATACGGATTCCCAGGAGACGATACACCTATCATTAGAGGTAGTGCTAGAAAAGCTCTTGATGGTGATCCAACAGAAGAAGCTCACATCATGGAATTAATGGATGCTGTTGATAGCTACTTCCCAGATCCAGTTAGAGATAACGATAAACCATTCTTAATGCCAATCGAAGACGTTATGACTATTACAGGTCGTGGAACTGTCGTCACTGGTAGAGTTGAAAGAGGTGTCGTTAAAATGAACGATAACGTTGAAATCGTTGGTATTAAAGATACAGTTTCATCAGTCGTCACTGGTATCGAAATGTTCAGAAAAACACTTGATTTCGCTGAATCAGGTGATAACGCAGGTATCTTATTAAGAGGTGTTAGTAGAGACCAAGTCGTAAGAGGACAAGTCTTAGCAAAACCTGGATCAATTACTCCACACTCAAAATTCACATGTTCTTGCTATATTCTTACTAAAGAAGAAGGTGGAAGACATACAGCTTTCTTAACAAACTACAGACCACAATTCTTCTTCCATACAACAGACGTCACAGGTACAATCACTCTTCCAGCTGGAACTGATATGGTTATGCCAGGTGATAACACATCATTCACTGTTGAATTAATTCACCCAGTCGCAGTTGAAAAAGGTACTAAATTCTCCATCCGTGAAGGTGGTAGAACAGTTGGTGCTGGAACTGTCAGTGAAATTATTAAATAGTTTAAGAATTAACTAATAAAAAGGCCTAGAAATAGGTCTTTTTTTTATACATTTTAATAGACATAAAACGAATTTGAATCTAAAATAATACATATATGTATAAGTTTTTATTAGATATATCTGAAATTAAATGGTATCACTATTTGCTTGTTGTATTAGGCGTTTTAATTATAGCTTATATTGTTTTAGTTATTGTATCTTTTTCGTTTATGAATTCTTTTAAAAAGAAAATAAAACATATTGAAGAATCAATATCTATAGACTTTTACCAAATGAGAGATTGCTTAATGAAATTAAATGATCTTTTTAAAGATTCAATGGACGCAAAAACGTATGAAAATTTTATTAAATCATATGGAAACAGTGAATTTAATAAAGTATCAAAAGATAATGTCTCTAAGATGTTTAATAAATTAGAATTATCTAAAAAAGAACTAGAAAGCATATTTGTTAATAAAGTAGAAAATTATGATAAGGATAAAGTTATGATGCTCTTCTCTTCTTTTAAAGAGATAAGTGAACATTATACTGAGATGACTCAAGCATATGAAACTTATGTTATCGGTTATAATT
>CAVIPP010000097.1:0-4922 GCA_963644615.1 Oscillospiraceae bacterium | reverse complement strand
CAATATAAGGAGGAGGATTATGAATAACCCCAAATAATATTTTAGCACTTTTAGGAATACCAGAAGAAAAAAGTATTTTATGTTGTTATTGTTGGAGATAAAAGTCAATCAAGATTATTTTTAGAACTTATTGATAATAGACCTTGTTGTCCAAATTGTGGTTTAGATAAAACGATAATACTATTCAAACATTAATAGATGTCGGTTAAGGTTATAACTATTTTCAAATAATCAGAAATCGGATTTTGTAAATCTATACAAATAAGAAAACCAACCCGAAATACTCAAGTTGGTTGATCAATAACTACTCTTAATTTTTATAGAGTCTTTATTTATTCTAGTTCAAAGGCACCTGTATAAAGTTGATAATAAACACCTTTTTGTTTAATTAAATCGTCATGTGAACCTCTTTCGATGATTCTTCCATGATCCATAACCATAATAGCTTCACTATTTTGAACAGTTGATAATCGGTGAGCAATGACAAAGACAGTACGCCCCTTCATTAATGCATCCATACCAGTTTGAACGAGTTTTTCAGTACGTGTATCAATTGAGGATGTAGCTTCATCAAGAATCATCACTGGAGCGTCAGCGACGGCTGCTCTAGCGATTGATATTAATTGACGTTGTCCTTGACTTAAATTAGATCCATCGCCATCAATATAGGTGTTAAATCCATTTGGAAGACGTGTAATAAAGTCATATGCATTAGCGATTTTCGCAGCTTCATAAACTTCTTCATCACTTGCTTCCAACCGACCATAGCGAATATTTTCCATAACTGTTCCAGAGAATAAGTTTGTGTCTTGTAAAACAATACCTAATGATTTTCTTAAATCAGCTTTTTTGATTTTATTGATGTTAATTCCATCATATCTAATCTTTCCATCAGCAATGTCATAAAATCTATTAATTAGGTTTGTGATAGTAGTTTTTCCTGCTCCAGTTGCGCCAACAAGAGCAATCTTTTGTCCTGGATGAGCGTATATCGATACATCATGAAGCACTAATTTGTCTTCTTGATAACCAAAATCAACTTGATCTAAAACAATATCTCCTTTAAGCTCACGATATTCAAGGTGTCCGTCGTGGTGGAGATGTTTCCAAGCATAATCGTGTGTGTGTTCACTAGTTTCAACAAATGAACCATCTTCATTATATTTAATATTGCATAAATAAACATAACCGTTATCTTCTTCTTTTTGTTCATCGATTAAATCAAAGCAACGGGAGGCGCCAGCCATACCCATAACAATAAAGATAATGTTTTGAGAAAGTTGAGAAATGTTATTTGTAAACATTCTATTCATCATTAAAAAGCCAACGACAGTAGAGTTAAAGGTTGTAATCGCAATCTCTTTACCAACATCACCAATTGCAAATGAAGTTAGACCACTGACTAATGTTAAGTTTTTAAATCCTGGAATAGCGAATAATAAGAATCCCATGACTGCTGTTAAAATATAGGTGAAGTTTCCAATGTTTCCATTTATTGGCATTGTCGCATTACCAGCCATATTCGCTTTAGTGGAATATGTATTTAAGACATTATTAATATCATCAAATTCTTCTTGTGATTTTTCTTCATGAGAGAAGACTTTGATGACTTTAAGTCCTTTGATAGCTTCTTCAATGTGACCTTCAACAATACCGACTTGTTGTTGTTGTTTGACGAAATATCTTGCCGAAGCTCCTCCAATAACTTTCGTATTTAAAATCATTAAGGCACAGCCAACAACAACCACTAATGTCATCCACACGCTATTGATGAGCATTAAAACAATAACAAATAGGAGTGATAATCCAGTTCGTAATAATTCTGGAAGAGATTGAGAAATAAATTGTCTAATTGTATCGATGTCGTTTGTGTACAATGACATAATGTCACCATGTGCGTTAGTATCAAAATATTTGATTGGAAGATCTTCCATATGATTAAACATTGCTTTTCTAAATTCATTTAAAAATTCTTGAGTAATGATAGCCATTGAACGATTCCACCACCAGCTAGCAAAAACCCCAACTGCGTAGATTGATGCCATTAAGATCAATAATATTGTGATGTTTGTGTTAATGGTAAAACTATTACCCATAACACTTGTTTCGTATGTGCGAGTGATATCAAAAACATTGTATGGTCCGCCGTTTTCAATTATTCCTTTAGTTAAGACACCTGCGATTAAAGAGACGAATATTGAAGAGCATAGATTAGCGAAGACATTGAAAACAATACAAACACTAGCGACTAATAATCGTCCTGGGTAAAGTTTAAATAGTTGCTTGATTAAGCGTTTCATTGTTCCTTTTTTTACTTTGGAACGTTCTTTTATTCTTACTGGTGGCATTAGTTTTTACCTCCAACTTTATTTTGTGTGTAATATACTTCTTGATATATTTTGTTTGTTTTTAATAATTGTTCATGAGTGCCGATTTGGTCGATTTTGCCATTATCTAAAACAATTATTTGATCAGCATCTTCAATCGAAGAAATTCTTTGAGCAATAACTATTTTAGTAGTTTGAGGAATATCTTCTTTTAAATGCATTCTTATTAATCGATCAGTTTTAGTGTCGACAGCAGAAGTTGAATCATCAAGAATTAATATCTTTGGATTTTTCAAAATAGCTCGAGCAATACATAATCTTTGTTTTTGCCCGCCTGAGACGTTTGTGCCTCCTTGCTCTATTTTGGTATCATATCCATCCTTAAATTGATGGATGAATTCATTAGCCTGAGCAATCTCACAAACTTTTTCCATTTCTTCGTATGTAGCGTCTTGTTTACCCCAACGAAGATTGCTGGCAATTGTTCCGGAAAATAATATGTTTTTCTGAAGGACGACTGCGACATTGTCTCTCAACGTTTTTAAATCGTAATTTCTGACATCTATTCCACCGACAAGAACTTCCCCATCGTTAACGTCATATAATCTTGAAATTAGATTAATAACACTTGTTTTTCCGGCACCTGTTGAACCTATAATACCGATGAATTGACCTGATTTTATATGAAGATCAATATCTGTTAATGTTAATTTCTCAGCATCTTTTTTATATGAGAAATTGACGTGATTAAAATCGACTGAGCCATCGACTACTTCATATATTGGATTTTCAGGATCTTTAATTGTTGGCTCTTCTTCAAGAACTTCACCAATACGTCGAACAGATTCAAGTGACATGGATAACATAACCATAATCATTGAAATCATCATGATACAAGTCAGTATTTGAATGCCATAAGTTAATAATGATGACATTTGTCCGATTGTTAAATATTGATTTAAGATGTCTGTACCTTGAATGACACTAAACTTGCCAAGGAGGAAGGCTGCGATTGAAACAACTAAAATATTTGATATATGAATAACGGTATTCATTAAAGGATTATTTAAGGCAACTATCTTTTCAGCCTTAACAAAGTCGTTTGTCATATTATTAGATGCAGTGTTGAATTTATTTTTCTCAAAATCTTCTCTGACATATGCTTTGACAACTCTAATTGCTGAAACGTTTTCTTGAACTGATTCATTCAAAGCATCATAACGTTTAAACACTCTTAAGAATATGGCCATTGCCTTTTTAACAATAAAGAATAATCCAACTCCTAAAACAGGAATTAAAATAATAAATATCCAGGCTACTGGTCCACCAGCAACAAAGGCCATCACCGCTGAGAAAATCATCATTAATGGTGCTCTAAAAACTATACGGATACACATTTGGAATGATTGTTGAACGTTTTGAATATCAGTTGTCATCCTTGTTAATAAAGAAGAAGGTTGAAATTTATCGATATTTGCAAAGGAAAAAGTTTCAAGCTTTCTATATAAATCACTTCTTAGATTTGTGGCTAAACCCACGGATGCTTTAGCGCCTGTGCGTGCACCCATAATTCCACTAAATAAAGATAATATAGCCATAACAATCATCGCAATTATTAAAATGAGCAGATTTACTTGGAATGGTAATTTATCGACTTGATAGAAAGTTAAGAAGCTTTCCATTCCGTTTGTCTTAATTGCTAAATCAAGAAATATCGACATTGTGAAAGGAATCATACTTTCCATCAATGCTTCAATAACCATAAATATTGGTGTTATGATCGCATATTTTTTATATTGTCTTAGACTTTTTAATATTAGAGATATTTTATTTTTCATATATGCTTCCTTCCTTTTTTATTAATAGATTCATTATTGTCTCAGGTTTAGGACAAATAAATTTCTTTCCGAGATATATTTTGTTATACGATAGACCTTCAATAAGTGAGAGAACTGCAATTGTGTATTCAGTTGTGTCACCTAAATAAAAATCTCCTTCTTTTTGTCCTTTTTTGATTAAATAAGAGATAATCGCATGCAAAGGTCTTTCGTTAATAGGTAGATTTGTTTTTAACGTTGGAGGTTTGGGTAATTCTTCTCCTTGTAAATGTAGATTTAGCATTAAGCGAAATAGTGCACTTTCTTTTGTACTAGAATTAATTCCTTCTAATAATTTAGTTAATAAGTCGAATAATGTGTCTTTCGCACTAGCGTTAAAGTCTAACGTATTTGTAATCTTCATGATTGATTTTTTGACATTTTTCATTAATTCATGGAAGATATTTTCTTTTGTTGAGAAATAGTGATAAACCAAAGTTCTTGAACATAAAGCAGTTTTTGAAATATCATCCATACTCACCGCCTTATATCCATATAAAGAAAATAAATATAAAGAGGCTTCGAGGATGTCTTCTCTTCTTTTATCGATAATGTTTTGGTTTTGGTCTTTATCTCTTGGCATATACGTTAGTTGACAAAAATGTCAATGATTATTCTAACCAAGAATATTTTAAAATCAAGTAATTATTTTTATTATTTTTAATCCAGATATTATTTCTTAAAAATATATCGCATTAAAAGTAGTGAAGTTAATGAT
>CAVIPP010000096.1:0-5086 GCA_963644615.1 Oscillospiraceae bacterium | reverse complement strand
ATCTTAAACACTCCTTCTCAATTTTAATAATATAAAATCCCAAAATTCATAATTATATTTTTTCAAAAAAAATAACAACGTTTTTTAAATAAAAGCATCATTTTTACATATTTGAGCAATAAAAAGTGTCGATAAAAATGAATAAATTATATATTTAATAAATAAAAGATTAACTTTTTATATACTAAGTAGGTCACTAAAAACCCTATATTATTTAACAAGTAAATTATTCTTCAGTTACTGCATAAACACTAAAGAAGAAATTAGTGTGTTCAAGAGTTTTAAATGCCCAATATTCATCATTGATCCAATACCAATGACTTTCAGCATATCTTGCCCAAGTAGCGATATCTTGTTGACCGAGATAGCCACCACTAGAGGCATCGACAAAGGCGGCTTCAAAGGTTCTTCCATACCAAGAATATTCGTCATGTTTTTCGCGGTAACCATATCCATTACCGACCGTGAAATATTCACCATCAGGATTACCTTGACCAACGCAATACATCCATTTTGAAGTATCACTCAATGTTAAATCTCTTTCAGTTCTATCGCTTGTAAGAATACGGTAGCAACTTCTTAGAGCAATATGGCAATACATTAAGAAATCAGCAGCGTCCATACATTCTTCAGAAATAATGCCAACATTCGCTAAATAATGAATGTAATCGGATTCAAGATCAGTGCTTCCAGTAGCGCGGAGAAGATTCCATCTAGTCGCAATGCGCGAGTGTTGAGTAGCGCTTAAAGATAAGTGCTTTGATAAATCATCTTCAATATCATTAATATAATAGCCATTCATAACTTCTTTGTAGAGTTTAAAATTGACATTTAAATTACAATGATTACCTGGATTTGTGTAATAGACATCATATTTTGCTTCATAGAATCCACCAGTGAGAGTAGCACTAGAAGTAAACGAATATGTATCAGCAGTTTCTTTTAATGATTTATAGAAATTTTGAACAGTTTCTCGAGTTGATTTAAATTTAGTTTGAAGTTCACTGTCATCCAATTCGGCAAATAAACATGCTTGACTTGCACGAGCAGTATTCATATCCATAACTAATAAAATATTAGCGCACATAGTTCTAAGTGGTGCTTTTATTTCACTAGCAAAGTTATACATACATTTTAGGCGATTAAAATAAGTTTGAAGAACTGAAGTTTTTAAATTAAGTCCGGCAATTCTTTCAACATAATCAATCATTAAATTACGATATTCTTGGGCTTTATCTTTATAATTTGAAAAATATTCTTTAACAAATTCTTCATAAATCATTGAGGTGATAAATCCTCTTAAAACATCATATTCAATCTTATTAGGTAAATCGGTTTTATTAGCGATAGCGATATCTATATCTTCTTCAAAAGCATCCATAAAACCAGTTGTGACAATATTGTTATGTTCTTTCAAGAATTTAACAGCATTTGTGAATTCATTAATTGTAAGTGAGAAAGTGTAATGAGGCGTATCGCCCATACTCCCAAGAGGAGTAGATTCCCATTCACCATCTTCGTTTTGCGTTAAGATTAAATTAATTGTTTGATTAGTTTTAACATAATCTCGATAATAGAAACCAACTTCATCAGTTAGATTACGATTAAATGTATTAATTTTCGAAAGTGAATTAGTAGCAAAATCATTGATAGCAAGATTAAGAGTATTGAGATTTGTTTGGTCCACCATCGCTTCGGCACGAACTATTTCATCAGCGAGCTGTTGAGTATTTCGATCGATTTTTTCAGAAAGTTCATCAATCTTACGGTCAGTTTCTTTAAGTTGATCCATGACATCTTGAATCGTTGTGCCTTTAGCGCAGAAGCTTTCAGTCAATGAACCTAAAATAGCAAATATTCCATTAGCGATCGCAGCAGGATTTTCAGTAGCGACTCCAACAATGAGACCACCAATATTAGCAATCATTTGATAGACGAATTGACCACCATCAACCCAACTCATTCCACTTGTAGCGTATTTTTCTTCAAATTCAGATTGAGGATCATTATCAAAATGAGGAGTTGTTTCAGTGTACTTCGTGACCATAATGTATTGGTCAGATGCACTGACTGAATGATGGATGAGCATTCCATATGTAGAAGTTGATTGAGTTTCAAAATTAACATCAAAGCCATCTAGTTCAGCAAGGGTATTAACGCTAGTGACGTTAAGTGATGAGGCAGATAAAACATCGTAATCAGCGTAATCCTTATTGTCTTCATTCATCTTTTCTTGAGCTTTAGCGATATCAAAGACAATGACATCGTCTTTAGTAAGAACTTGATTCAATAAAGTGACATTTGAGTCTAAATTAAAAGAAGCGCTGTTATCGTCACTAACGTTTAAATTAGCGCTTATATTTAAAAAATTAGACATGTCTTCTCTTGAATAAGACCATCTATCAGCTTCATTAATAGAGCAAGATGATAATAGTGAGAGAGTTATTGTTAGGATAGATAAGTATTTAATATTATTAAGTTTCATTTTTTTATGGACCTCAAAAATATTTTTATTTATAAAAAGTTTGTTGTCAATAATGAAATTTATGAGATTGAATAAACAAGCGCAAGAGACAAGAAGTAGCACCTCTAATCAAACACGCTTTCACCAAAAATCAATAAAATGGTAAAAGCGTGTTGTGATTTCATTTAAAAAGAAGGGAGATAGGATTTTATATTAAACGATAAATGCTAACTACCTTGTAGCTCATTAAGCAAATAATGTGTTTGCTAAAGAAGGAACATCCACAAATGGATTACGATTACCTTGATGGAGATAAATGCCATTATTTCTAATTATTTCTTTTTCAGAAACTGGATCGTTGTTAGCCCATTCAAGGAACATAGTTAATTGATTAGATTTTAGATGAGGGAAAGAGGATTGGAAGACACTTCCACTCCAAGAGCCACATTTATTTTGATATGCAGTACACATATAGAAATAAGTTCTAGCAATGTCACCTTTATATTCGTCGGCGATTTCAAAATAGCCACCACCAACTTTTGATCCATTAGATGAAGTGTATGTAGCGTTATTAACAGTTCCATAAGGAATGTTGCCTCTTTTAGAATTAACAAATGTATCTACTGGATATATATGGAAGGCATCGCTATCCATCGGTGATTGTTTACTAAACCATGAGCGAGGAACGGCATGCTCTTTGTTCCATCCTTTACCTTCAGCACTTGCAGAAGCAACAACACCATTTAGTTTATAATGATTATTTGAATATATGTCATTTAGATATGTACTTCCATCTTCAGTTGTGTACGTGTCACTATCAGAGTAGACATTAATTAAACTTGTATAAGGAATAATAGTGTGCTCAGAGATAAGGTTATATAAATCGTTTTTTAGAGATGTTTTGTCAGATTTAGTGAAGTCTATCGTTGAATAATAGTTTTGTGCTTCCTCAGTTAGATTAACTGTTGAAGAACTATCTTTAGCAAGGACAACTATATTCGTGGATACACTATCTTTCGTGACATTATTGATTTTGATATCAACTGATAGTGTCACACTAGTATTACTATCTGGGCGAGTAACAACACCCTTATTAGATAAGAGAGATGTATTATTACTTGACCAGCTTAATGTTACATTATCACTAAGAGTTGTAGGTAGATATAGTGAATAATTAATTTTCTTATTATTTAGTGAAGTTATTTTTGATATTGTTTGTTTTGCTTTAGAGATTATTTCTTGTTCACTACTAGGAGTGTTAACAACAATCTGATCTGGTGAAGATAGACTAATTTGAGGGATACCTTCATAGGCGTTAGAGAACGCACCAGCGATGGTAAAATATTCATATTTCTTTATATAGTCAAAATTCTTAAACATGGAAGATGTCGACAATTTCTTTTTAATAAAGACTGGAACAGAATACCCATTCAGTTCAACATTAAAGGAATTATCGTTATCTTCTTTAAATGATTGAGGATCACCAGTGAGTCTGACATTTGCCCTTATTGGTGCATATTGATTAGCTTTGAAAGCGTCAATATTATCTACATCAACAGTAGTTATATTTCCTTCGCCTAGTTCACGGACAGTGAATCCTTTAGCAATTTGTTTATTGCCAGCATAGCTAGCCAGCGTTCCTCTAAAGAGATATTTTTTTCCAACAGTGCAGTTGACGTAATCATTTTCAAAATATGCATAAAAAGATGCGGTGTCATCTTGAATGAAGAAACCAACTGAATCAGTTCCTGTCACAGTGGCGACTGTTTCAATAGGTGTATTATCCGCTAGTGAATAGCATTCTTTTAATGTTATGTAATCTGATTCTTCATCGTCGTCATCATAACCATCATTATTAGAAGAATTACAACTAGAGAGAATGAGAAGAGACGATAATAAGAGCGTTAGTGTTAGATTTCTTTTTTTCATAATATGTTTTGTTACTTTACTAATTCATTATTTTTCAATTAGAATGTGCCTTTCTTTGTTTAATTATTATATTACTAAATAAATAGTAAATTGTTTAGATTTAGGTATATTAAATCTCAAAATTCATTATGATGTTATGTAAAACATTAAAGTTTTAAGAGAAAAGATATCGGTTTGATGAGCGTTGTAATTAAATCAACAATATTATCGGGAATATAGAATTTGCCTTTTTCAGCAGCGGTATTAATAGCAAAAGCATTGTACATATATTGATAAGTCTTACCAATTAAATCGTCCATCTACTTAGTAACAAAATGCTAACATTTTATGATTCTAATTATAAATTAGTTTTTTTGCTCACTTGCCACCCATATCAATCCAGAGTGCTCGATGTAGCCCTAGTCAACTGAGTGGCGATTTATTCCTTGGTTGGGGTGCTAGGTTAAATGGGCTCTGTGAATTTAAATGTGGTTGCTAAATTATAAAGTTTTCTTATAACCACAGTTAATTTCACAGAGTCAAAAAGAGTAGCGGTTTCATCCTTGTTTGGGCTTCGATGATGGATCAAAAAGAAAAGAAGTGCTGAACTCCAATATGGAATTACACCACTTCTGATTTTTACTATTTAGCTATTTTGCCTTCGCGTCCTTTAAACCAAATACGAAGTTTCAATTATATTATTGGCAGTTTTCA
>CAVIPP010000095.1:0-5102 GCA_963644615.1 Oscillospiraceae bacterium | reverse complement strand
AGACGGTCCATCAGCTAAAGCTACATTAAAATCAATTACTCTAACAGAAGGAGATAGTTGTGTAGACATTACCGCTGAGAATTATAAATGTTTACTTGATGGTGCAGGCTCTTCCTGCAAGTATGTTGCTATTATCGATGCTACTAGTTGTAGCGGGGACTCTTCCGCATATGCTCATAGCTGTGGAGATATAGCAATCGGACCAAATTCTAATGCTGGTGCTGAAAATCGTAATGGCAGTTCTATAGCTATTGGTAACTATGCAAATACAAATGGTTGGGATGCAATTGCTATGGGTATATCAGCTACATCTACTGACTATTGTACAATAGCATTAGGTCCTAGAACTAATGCTTCCGGAGAAGCTTCTATTAGTATTGGTGCTGAAACTTCTACTACTGGCGGTAGGTCAATGGGTGTTGGATATATGAATAGAGTCCATGCTGATTATGCTTCAGCTTTTGGCCCAAAAGCGAGTGTTGGCCCGAAAGGAACTAATGCTATTGCTATAGGTAAATGTGCTACAGTAGCATATGAGGTCGGTAGTCTTACAAAAGAGTATGATGGAGAAGATTCAATAGCGATTGGAACTGCGGCTCATACTGGTTGCTCGCTCGCTATAGCAATTGGTGGTATGGCTTGGGCTGAAACAGAGGGTAATGTTGCTATAGGTTATTGTGCTAATGGTAAAGGAAGCAATACTACAGTAGTTGGTTACCTAGCTCGAAGTTTTGGATCACAAAATACAATATTTGGCTCTCAATCATGTTCTCATGGTTCACATGGGATTGCTGTAGGTGCTGATTCTAGTGTTTTTGGACAATCTGCTATAGCAATAGGTTGTAATGCCCATGCTGGTGATAAGAATAAAGATGGAGGTATAGCAATTGGTGGTAATGCAGATTCAACTGGATGTTTTGGAATCGCTATTGGTCAGAATGCCAAAACTAATAGTAAAAATGGAAGTATTGCAATTGGTTCAAGTACAATAACTTACGATTATAATAATATTGCAATCGGTTATAGTGCAGCTTCAGGTTGCTGTAGTGCAGGTTTTTCTGGTGAGGGAAATATCGTTATTGGTGCTAATGCTAAAACGTATGGCAGTATGAGCACGGTTATCGGTGCTTGTGCACAATTTACAAGTAAAGATGATGGAAGTGTTATAATTGGTAGTCGTGCGAGCGGAGTAGGATATTGCTCTGTAGCAATTGGAGAAAGCGCTAAGACTAATGGCGGAGTTGCAATCGGTGCCAGTGCTTGCGCCAGTAATGGTTCTATAGCAATTAGCGGGGGTGGTTCATATAATGGAGCACACAGTGATCATTTATCTATTGCTATTGGATTATCGGCAGGCGCGGATGAGTATTGTGGCGTTGCAATTGGCCACAAGTCTACTTCTGGTACAAATTCTATTTCGATTGGACCTGGAACTAGTTCTTCTGGTGGCCATTCTATAGCAATTGGACATGAAGCCCATGCCGATAATAATTGTTCCATTGTTTTAAATGCAGTTGAAGGCCACGTCAATTCTTCTATAGGTGACAGCACCTTCAACGTCTTCACAGGTGGTGGTTACGAAGGTTTCTATGTAGATGGTACAAAAATTACTGATAAGTTTGCAAGTAAAAGTCATACGCATGCAATTTCAGATGTAACTAATCTACAAACAACACTTAACGGTAAAGCAGCTTCAAGTCATACACATACTATAGCGAATGTTTCATGTTTACAAAGTGCACTGGATGCAAAGCAGTGTACATTGACTGCAGGTGATAATATTACAATTAATGGTAATGTTATTTCTGCAAGCGGTGGAAGCGGTGAAGCTTGTAAGTATGTTGCGATTGACGTATGTACTGGAACAGCCGCTATTGCTAGCTTTTTTGGTATTGCCATTGGTGAAAGTGCGAGTGCGGAAGGTAGCTCATCAACAGGTGTTGGTTCAATAGCAATTGGAACTGGCTCTTATGCTCAAGGAAGACCATCAATCGCTATTGGCGAACAAGCAGTAGCTTGTAGTGTTAATTCTATTGCCATTGGTCCACATACAGATTCTGGTAATTCAGATAGAACAGGTAATATTGCCATTGGGCCTTATACAGGAACAGCTTGTAACGCTGAATATGCTACTGCAATCGGTCAGGATGCCCATGCATATTCTACACGGTCTATTGCAATAGGATGTAATGCACGGGTTAGTGGTGATGGCAATTCTATTGCTATTGGAACGGATACTGGGTATTGTCTTACTACAGGTTTGGCGGCGGAGAATGCACATTCAGTAATGATTGGTGGTAGTGCTTTAGCTTTTGGATACTGCACTATCGCTATTGGCGATACTGCATATGCTAATGCTAGAAATATTTCAATTGGTTCTGGAGCACAAGCTTATACTCAAAATACTTTTCCATGTACCAATTCTATTGCAATCGGAACTGAAGCTAAAGCCAATTATAATCGCAGTATAGCTATTGGAGATTGCACGCTCGCTGGAGGGGATAGTATTGTTATCGGAACTAATACGTCAGTTGGTTCTTTAAACGCATGTAATAGAAATGTAATAGTAGGTAATTCTGCTGGTGCTATTGGATTTAATTCAACGGCTATTGGTCATTATGCTTGTACATTAAAACAGCATAATAGTCAAGCTTGTGGTTTTGGTAATACCTCAATTGGTTCTTTTGCTTGGACCGCTGGATGTCTTTCTAATGCTTTCGGTTTCTGTTCTAAAATAAATGGAGCATATGCTTCTATGGCTCTTGGAACTGGTTCTTCAGTTAGTAGCGATAATACTACTTCGATTTTCGCAGGTGTCGGGCCAACTGTAGCAGATTCTAAGTTCCCGACTAAAGCATTACGATTAACACAAGTTGCTGGTGATTCTACTGAATGTTCTTATTACATTTTCCAACATATGATTGCTGGTTCTGGAAGCAGTAATGATACTGCTACAGGTGTTAAAATCTCTGCTACTAACTTCTTCAATATGTTGAAACAATTCGGCGGAACTGATTATACGACATTGCCAAATAATGAATAAATAATAGTGGTTTAAAACATGGCCACTGTTGATGATTTAACATTTACACTAAGTAGTGATGGAACATACTATTCAGTTAAGGCTGCTAATACTTCAATTTCTGGTGATTTAGAGATACCAAGTACATATGAAGGGGCACCAGTAAAGGTAATTAACGGTGATGCTTTCAATAAGTGTTCACGTCTTACTTCAATTACAATTCCTGATAGTGTAACCAGTATTGGGGGGGTGCATTCAATTATTCCACAAGCCTGACTTCTATCACGGTAGCCAGTGGGAATACAGTGTTTCATTCGGAAGGGAATTGCTGTATTAGAACTGCTACTAATCAGCTTGTATTTGGTTGCAAGACCTCAGTAATTCCTGAATATGTTACAGACATTGGTATGTATGCATTCTATGGTTGCAGTGGTTTAACTTCTATTGAGATTCCTACTAGTGTTAAGAGCTTTTCTAGCTGGGTATTTGGTGATTGTTTAGGTTTAACTTCTATTGAGATTCCTGCTAGTATTAAGAGCTTTTCAGGCAATGCTTTCGCAGGAACATGTTCCAAATTGGAATCAATTACAGTAGCCAGCGGGAATCCAGTATTTCACTCAGAAGGGAACTGTTGTATTATAACAGCTACCAATCAACTTATGCTCGGTTGTAAAACATCTGTGATTCCGGATTATGTCACGAAGATCAATGGTTATACATTTGATAGGTGTTCTAGTTTAACATCCATTATAATTCCAGCTTCTGTCACAAGTATTAATAATTATGCATTCTATGGTTGCTCAGGTGTTAAGTATTTCAAATTTAACGGCGACAAAGTTGCTGAGACTACACAAGGTCTGACAAATCTTAAATCTATCCACGTTAATCCGTTTGCTACTGGCTATGGTTCTACGTGGGGCGGTAAGACGGTGGTAGTAGACAATCCTGTCTACTATAAAGGCAAACGTATTTGCAAAGCTTATATAGGCTCGAAACGGAAACGTGGACGTCCATAAATAGCAGCAGTTTTATAAGCAATGGCAACACAAGTTTTCACAAATTTTGAAGGGCAAAGTAAATCAGAATTTGATACTATTTCAGTTAAGACAATAAATTTGGAAAATTATTGTGGAAGTTATAAACTTGATGCTAGTGCATTTTGCCAATTGCAAGACAAAGTTTCTGAAGCTTATTGCAAAGCAGTAAGTGCTTTTGAAGAAGCTGAGAAAGCCTATTGTGCCGCTTCTGGAAGTGGCAGTTCTTCTGATTATTGTGGATCTGATTATTGTAGTTCTGATTATTGCGGAAGTGGTTCTTCTGGCTCTTCTAGTTCTTCCATACCCATTGTTGCATATAGTGCTGACTACTCTTGGACACCATTTGAAGCATGTTGCCCCCCCCCTTCGGACGGCGCTTTAGCTTTAGGCTTTTGTTCACTTAGTAAAGCCAGTTATGCAATTAGTATTGGAACAAATGCTTGGGCGGACGGTTGTGCTGTAGGTTCTATAGTGATTGGTCGCGATTCTAGTACTTATTGTAAATTTTCTATAAGTATTGGCGTTGATGCGGATTCCGCCGCCGATAATTCAATTGTAATTGGTACTGGTGCTACAAATAATATACGAAATTCTACTTCGATATTTGCTGGAGTAAATAGCCCACACTATAATACTTTTTTAGGTGTTGATACAAAAACTGCGGTTCGTTTCACTCAGGTTGCTGGTTGTTCTTTGGATAACACTAAATACATATTTCAACATATCACTGGTGGATATATTGAGGGATCAGCGCAAGGGGTAATTATTTCTGCAACAAATTTCTTCAATTTGTTAAAAAGTGCCGGCGGGGTGGATTATAATGTGTTGCCGTCAAAAGAAACATTTGACTCTTTACCATCTGATAGTTGTTCCTCAACTTACTGCGCTGATTACTGTGGTGATTATTGCTCATCAGATTATTGCAGTTATTATTGTTCCTCTGATTATTGCAGTTCCACCTATTGCAGCGACTACTATTGCTAACCTTCTCACAAATCGTCAATATCAAACAAAGTCTCCTGATTTAATTCAGGTGCTCGCCA
>CAVIPP010000094.1:0-5192 GCA_963644615.1 Oscillospiraceae bacterium | reverse complement strand
GTCTAGTAGTGCTCCAATAGCTTCAAATGCACCAGCGATAATAACTAATACTCCAGTAGCGATAAGTCCGCCATTCGTGGAATATTTGCTCGCATCATTACCAAAATATAATCCTGGTAAAAGTAAGACAAATACGCCTGCTGCAATACTGACAATTGCTGCTCCGCAAAGAATAAACTTTCTAGCCTTAATTGGAAGTAAACCAACAAGAACTAAGATAGGAGCAAAACAAAGTAAGAAGAATCCCACAATATTTAAGGCATTACGGCTATCAGATTGCCACACGGCTTGATAATAGCTGACTCCGACAACACTGTCAGGAGCAATACGAGTCGCAATAGATAAACTTGCAAGTCCAAAAGCAATACCTATTAATATAAGGGAGACAAGTCCAAGTATTGGAATTAAAATTTTGCGCATAATTTTTTTCTCCTTTAGACAACGATTATTATAATTTAGTTAACAATTTAATCAATATTTTTATATAAATATTTCTTGCAAGTTGTCCATTAATTCATTATATTGTTATTGCTCAAGTGATTGAGTACTCTTAGTTTTATTACTTAGAGTGGCCTAGTTGCCACTCTTTGTCTTTTTTAGGGGGGAGATATGATCGATAAACAAATCAAAGCATTAATCGAAAAAGAAATTGCCAATTTAGGTTACACTTACCTAGATGTAACTTATAAGAAAGAAAATGGCATCAACATCTTAAGAGTAACTATCGATAAAGATGATCCAATTTCTCTAGATGATATTGTTAAAGTTAATGAAGTAGTTACTCCAATAATCGATAAAGCTGATTTAATTGAAGATAGATATATGCTCGATATTACTTCACTAGGAATTGAAAAACCGATTGAATTAACACAATTAGAGAAATATATATCTAAATATGTAAATATTCATCTCTTAAACCCTTATAAAGGTGAAAATTATTTAGAAGGAACATTAATTGATGTGAGTGAAAATGAAGTAGTTATCGAACTAACTGATAAAACTAGGAAAAATAAAGTGAAACTAAATCGAGATGCAATTGATAAAGCTCGATTAGCTATAAAATTTTAAATAAAAAAGGAGAATATGCAAAATGCGTAGAAAAGTCAAAACTGAAGAGCCAAAAATTAACGCCGAAGAATTCATGACTGCTTTAGACGAACTTGAAGAAAAGAAAGGTATTTCTAAAGTAGAAGTAATAGAAGCTCTATCTGATGCCTTAAAAAGAGCCTACATCAAAGAACTCGGCGGAGGAGATGATGCTGATGTAAGAGTCACTATCAGCGATAATCCACCAGAAATCAAAATGTGTAGAGTAAAAAAAGTTGTCGATGAAGTTAATGATGACTATCTTGAAATTTCATTAGAAGACGCTCAAGAAGTCGACAAAAAATACAAAGTCGGGGATGAATTTATTGAACCTGTCAGTGTTGAAAAACTTAGAAGACACACAGCCGGAGTTGTTAAATCAGTCTTAAATCAAAAACTTGCTGAAGCCGAAAAACAAGTCTTATATCAATCATATAAAGATAAAATCGGCGAAATGGTCACAGGTATTGTCAATCGCTGTGATGATCACGGTTGTTCAGTCAATATTGGACGAAGTACAATCTATTTAACTCGTAAGGATTTAATTGGAGATGAAATGTTCGCTAGTGGCGATCCTATCAGATTATTCGTCAGCGATGTTTCTCAAAATGAAAAAGGCTCAATGGTCCGTCTTTCACGAAGTGATGCTGGATTTTTAAAACGACTATTCGAAGAGCAAGTTCGTGAAATATATGATGGTTCGGTCATCATTAAAAATATCGCTCGTGACGCTGGTGTACGTTCAAAAATTTCTGTCTACACAAACGACCCAAATATCGACCCAATCGGAGCGTGCATCGGTACAAATGGAAAATCAATTCAAGCCATCTTAAATTCGCTCGGCAAAAAGTCTCAAGAAAAAGTCGACATTGTTTTATATTCTCCTAATACTGCTTTATATATAGTCGATGCTCTTAGACCTGCACAAGTGCTCTATATTTATGTAAATGAAGAAAATAAGAAAGCAATTGCCATTATTGATAATGGCAAACTTAGTCTCGCTATTGGTCGAAAAGGGGCTAATGCACGTGTTGCCTGTCACTTAACTGGCTATAATATCGATATCAAAGAATTAAGTGAAAAAGCTAACCTTGAAAAAGAAGGATATGTCTTTAAAAGTATCGATGAACTCAAAGAAGAAGATGAAAAACTTCGCAAGAAAAATCAATACGATAACTATCTTGCCTCTATTAAGCAAGCTCGTCAGCAAGAAAATATTCTTGAAGCTGGATTAGAAAAGAGTAAACCTCAACAAATTCACGATGAAGATATTGTCATTGATGAAACAAAAGAAACTAAATTAGAAGAGAAAGCACCTCAAGAAACTCCAGTTAAGGAAATAGTTAGCGAAGAAGTTAGCCCAACTCCAGTTAGTGAACATAAAGAAGTCAAAACCACGACAACTCTAGAAGATCTTGAACAATCACTTGAATCTCAAAAGAAGAAAGAAGCTTTCAAAGCAACTAAGAAAACATCTCGTCGTCCAAAAACAATCACTGATGATGAAGTTGCTCATGAAGAAAATGATCCTTCAATAGAGACTAAAAAGGTTGTTCCTCAAATGAACATTTACACTCAAGAAGAACTCGAAGAACTTGAAAAAGAAGAACAAGAATATTCTGACGAATCATATGATGAGGATATCGATTATGATGATTACGAAGAATATTATGATGACGATGACCGTTAATTAAACAGTTATGAAGAAGATCTCGTTAAGAAAATGCTTAGTTAAAAAAGTGATGCTTCCAAAGGAAGATCTTCTTCGTATTTCTAAATTTAGTAATGGTCAAATATCAATTGATGTAAATCAAAATCTAGGTGGTAGAGGTGTCTATTTATCGAAAGAAATTGACACTATCTTAACTGCTAAAAAGAAACATCTCATCGAAAAAGCATTCAACATAGATAATGATGACTTGCTTTATGAATCACTAATAGAATTAGTAGAAAGAAGGTAAATATATGGCAAAAAATAACGATAATAGAAGAAGTAACATTCCTTCTAATAATATTCAAAACAAAAAAGATTTAAATAAAGTTAATAATGGTGTCTTTGTTTACACAAGTGCCTTAACACTTGCCGATCTTTCTAAACAATTAGGAGTTCCAGCGACGAATATAATCAAATTCTTATTTTTAAATAAGAAAATGGTGACAATCAACCAGACTCTCGACGATGAGACAATTGGTTTAATTTGTCTTGAATATGGTTATGACTTTAAAAAAGAAAAAGTAGTCAGCATCGAAAACTTCGAAGAAATGGAAATTGTCGATAAACCAGAAGACTTATCACCAAGACCACCAGTTGTGACTATTATGGGCCATGTTGACCATGGTAAAACGACTCTTATTGACGCTATTAGAAATTCACATCTAGTAGATTCTGAAGTCGGTGGTATCTCTCAAGCTATCGGTGCTTATCAAAAAGAAATCAATGGCCAAAAAATTACATTTTTAGATACTCCAGGACACGAAGCATTCACAGCGATGAGATCGAGAGGCGCATCAATCACTGATATTGTCGTTTTAGTGGTCGCTGCAGATGATGGAGTAATGCCACAAACTATCGAAGCCATCGACCATGCGAAAGCCGCTGGTGTTCCAATTATTGTCGCCGTCAATAAGATCGATAAAGAAGGCGCTAATCCAGAAAAGATTCGTAATGAACTTATGCAATATGACATTATCGCTGAAGAATATGGTGGAGATACAATTTTCTGCAATATATCCGCAAAAAAGAAAATTGGTATTAAAGAATTACTTGAAGCCATTTTAGTGGTCGCTGAGATGCTTGAACTAAAAGCAAATCCAAATCGATACGCGATTGGTAGTGTTATCGAAGCTAATCTTGATAAAGGTGAAGGCCCAAAAGCGACACTTTTAGTGCAAAATGGAACATTATCTTTCCAAGACTATATCGTCGTAGGCACTGCTTATGGAAAAATTAGAAGAATGTCGAACGAATATAAAAAAGTTGTTAAAACTGCAACTCCTTCGACTCCTGTTTCAATTATTGGATTATCAGAAGTTCCTAACGCTGGTGATAAATTCATGGCTTTCCCAACTGAAAAACAAGCTAAAGACATTGCTTTTAAACGAGCGTTAGCGAAGAAAAGTGAAGAACTCGCATCTAATAGTGCACGTTCTTTATCAGACTTATACGATCGAATCCACGAAGGAGAAGTTCAAGAAGTTGCCATCATTATTAAAGCTGACACGAATGGTAGCAGTGAAGCAGTTAAAACAACAGTTGAAAAACTATCAAATGACCAAGTAAAAATAAAAGTCATTCACTCTTCGACAGGCGCTATCACAGAAAGCGATATTATGCTCGCCAGTGCCTCAGGAGCGATTATTTACGGCTTTAATGTTAGACCAAGTGCGCTAATTTCTCAAAAAGCTGAACATGAAGGGGTTGAAATTAGACTTTACAGAATAATTTATGACCTCAAGAATGAACTTGAAGCCGCCATGAAGGGAATGCTAAAGAAAGAAGAAGTTGAACAAGTCAGTGGTCAAGCTGAAATAAGAAATTTAATTCACATCTCTAAAGTAGGTACTGTCGCAGGCAGCTACGTCACAAGTGGATCAATAAAAGCGAACGAAAACATTCGATTACTTCGTAATGGTGTCATCGTCTATGAAGGAAAAATTGGTTCATTAAAACGCTTTAAAGATGACGCTAAGGAAGTTAAAGAAGGCTTTGAATGTGGTATCACAATCGAAAATTATAACGATTTAAGAGAAGGCGATATCATTGAAGGCTATGAAATGGTGGAGAAAATTTAATGGCTGACCGTAAACAAAGGATCCAATCTATTATTTCTAAAAATATATCTGAAATAATTCAATATGAAGTTAAAAATCCTCACATTGGATTTGTCACTGTTAGTGAAGTTGATGTTTCAAGCGATTTTTCATACGCAAAAGTATATGTCTCTTTTTTAGGAAGCAAATATCCAAAGCAAAATCTTGAAGAACTCAATAAATCAAAAGGTTTTATTCGTTCATCACTAGCTAAAAAAATCGATATTCGCAAAACTCCTGAAATCAGTTTTTATCTAGATGACACATTTGATAAAAGTGAAAGACTAGAAAAAATA
>CAVIPP010000093.1:2727-5268 GCA_963644615.1 Oscillospiraceae bacterium | reverse complement strand
ACCAAAAAATGATGAAGATTTATTAAATTCAATTTATAATTCTTTAGCAAAAGCCTATAAGGATGCTTGTGAAACAATTGAAAAAATAACAAATACTATATATTCTAAAATCTATGTTGTCGGTGGAGGGGCTAAGAATTTATACTTAAACTCGCTAATTGAAAAATATACATCAAAAGAGGTTATTTCGGTTTGTGATGAAGCCACAAGCCTTGGAAATATAAAACTACAAATGAGAACTTTATAAAAGGAGCTAATTTATGCGTAAATATGTCAAAAACCAATTTGCAAAATATGGAATAGATGTTTCAAAAGCAATGAAACAATTATCCAAAACTAAAATATCACTTCATTGTTGGCAATTAGACGATGTTTCTGGGTTTGAAAATTCTGGAAGTTTAACAGGTGGAATTCAAACAACTGGTAATTATCCAGGTAAAGCTCGTAATTTTGAAGAATTGACTCAAGATTTAGACGAAGCTCTTAAATTTATCCCAGGCAGTAAAAAAATTAATCTTCATTCAATTTATCAAACTGGAAATGTTGTCGATAGAGCAGATATCGGAGTTGAACAATTTAAAAAGTGGGTGGAATACGCTAAAAGTAGAGGACTCGGTTTAGACTATAATCCAACCATCTTCTCTCATGAAATGCTTGTTGATGGAATGTCATTATCTTCACCAGATAAAAAAGTCCGCGATTATTGGATTAAACATTGTATTAATTCACTTAAAGTAACCGAATATTTTGGTAAAGAACTTGGACAAAAATCTCTAATGAATATTTGGATTCCAGATGGTTTAAAAGATTCGCCAAGCGATCGTTTAGGTCCACGTATGAGACTCGAAGAATCTCTCGATGAAATTCTTAAAGGATATAAATATGACAAAAAAGTCATGGACGTATCTGTCGAATCAAAGGTTTTCGGTATTGGTGTTGAAAGTTATACTGTCGGTTCAAATGAATTTTATTTAAATTATGCATCTACTCGTGGAATACTTAATTTAATTGATACAGGACATTATCATCCAACTGAAAATGTTGCTGATAAAATCTCTTCAATGTTTGCGTTCTTCCCTCGTCTTGCTCTCCACGTTTCTCGTCCAGTTAGATGGGATAGCGATCACGTTTTAAAACTTAATGACGACCTTCAAGATGTTGCGGATGAACTCGTCAAATGTAATGGACTAAATCGTTCATATATTGGCCTTGATTATTTTGACGCATCTATCAATAGAGTTGCCGCGATGGTTATTGGTGCTAGAAATATCCAAAAAGCTCTTTTAAGAGCATTACTCACACCTTGGAATCTTCTTAAAGAAGCCCAAGATAGTTATGACCACACTAAAGTATTAGCGCTCCAAGAAGAAATTAAGACATTACCATGGAATGAAGTTTGGGACGAATATTGTCTAAAAGAAGGCGTTGGTAGTGAGAGTGAATGGTACGATAAAATTAAAAAATATGAACATGATGTTCAATTAAAACGTAAATAAGACTATCTAATTAATTTCAAATATTTATCTATAAATAACAATTTGTGAGTCAATTCTTATAAATTGTTATTTTTCTTTTGTTTCTTTCGATAATCGTTTGGAGAACAATTAAATACTTTTCTAAAGTTGTTATAAAAACTAAGATTGTTTTCATAACCAATAAGTTTTGTTATTTTTGAATTTGAATAATCTGTATAAGTCAAATAATATGCAGCTTTTTCTATTTTCTTCTCGATAACGATATCTTTAAAAGTCTTTCCAGTTTTGCTTTTAACTAAATATGAAAAATATTTAGAATGGTAACCAAAATAAGCGGAAGTATCTTCGAGCGATATTTTGTCGATATTCTGATTTATATAAGAATATAATCTAATAATAAATTCATCTTTATTTGTATCTTGATTGCTCTTAAGCATTTCCATAAGTAGAAGCACTAAGAGATTATCGAATGATATTTGTGAATAATCTTCTGTATTGAGGAACATTTCCACTAAGATGTCGATAAGTTTTTTAAATATTTTATTTAGATTTTTACAGACAATATATTTTGCATCGTTTTGATTGTTATTAATTAAAAAGCATTTCGAATCAAAAATTACTTTATAATATGATGAATTGAAGAATTCTTTATTGATAATAATGTTCAAGATAATTGCATCTTCACTAGTTCTTAAGACCGAATGCTTAATACCAGGGAATTGAATGATACATTCATTTTCTTTTAAAGAAATGATGTCGTTATATATATCATTAATTAATTCGCCTTTATAGACATAAATGATTTCGTAAAATTTATGATAATGAGGAATATTATTAAATTCAGGATTATGCAATGAGATATTGATGTTTCCTTTACCTAATTCAACAATATCATCAGGCAAGCAAACCTCGTGAGTTTTTAAATATTTCTTAACTGATTCAAGATTACTTTCGCATTTTCCTTTTGTAGCGTTAATAATTGTGTTATCAACTTTTTTGTTTTTGTTTAATAATTCTTCATATAAATCTTTATTCATAACTTTATGATACTACTTTTTTATATTTA
>CAVIPP010000093.1:0-2717 GCA_963644615.1 Oscillospiraceae bacterium | reverse complement strand
AAAATTAATATTTATAAAAATAGTGAATTATTGGAAACTTTTTTGAATATCTCTTAAATTTGCTTATATAAAGATTATTATTTTTTGATTATTGGTAAAGACGCTGCCATGATTGATTGTCCGACACGACGCATTTTTTCACTTGGCATACTAATTTTTATATATGAATATTCTGGAAATTCTTCGATCAGAGTTTTTGATGCAACATTTAAAATAATGTCTCCACCAACTCCAGAGGTGACTCTTCCTAAAATTAAGACATGTTTTAAGTCGTAAAATTGTTTGTAATAAGCAATCGAATAAGCAAGATAAACACCGATAGATTCAAAAATTTTCTTTGCACCTTCGTGGCCATTATTAACTAAATCTTGCACAAATTTTAATTGTTCAGCAAGAGTTAAATTTTTATCTAAAGTTATTCCAGCTTTTATAGCAAGTCTAATGACGGCATCTTGGCTAAAATATTTACATCCCACTCCAAAATCATTGCTCCACTCATCGATAGTAGCGTTCTTATTAAAATCAACAGGCATGAAAGCGAGTTCACTAAACCAACCGTTTAAGTTACCCTCTATGTTAACATATCCACCCGCTTCACTAGTTCCAAAAGCGATTCCTAGAACGCCATTTTCATTTAAATCGATCGCTCCCGCTAGTGCGGTGACATCTCCATCGTTAGCGACTACATAATCTATTTTGTGTCCAAGTTCTTTTTCTAAACGATTGATGATATTGATATAAGAATATTTAACTTTTTCAAAATCACTTTTTGGAATCTTGATAAAAATAGATGAAACCATTGGTTTGTTATCAACTAAAACTCCAGCAGTACTTACTCCAACAGCATCGACATCTCCACCGAGTTTATCAACAGTTTTTCGTAATGCGTTATACAAATAATCATATTGATATGAAATATCTGTGCTTAATTTTGGTAGCCAGACAATTTCTTCGCTTGAAATAACTTCTCCATTTTTAATAGCTGAAACTTTTATGTCGCTACCCCCGACATCTAGTCCGATACGTTTTCCATCTAAATGTCCGCCGATAGATAATGAACAACTTTTTGCTAAAGGCATTTCTTTTTCGTCTAAGTAAATGACTTCCATTTTCTTTTCATAGACAGTTGACATAAAATCATAATCAAATTTTCTTAATCCATTAGGGGAATAATCTTCTTTGATTTTTTCGTATATTTTTTTAGAACCTGAAATATATATCTTGTAGCCACCAATAGCCCAAAGAATCGATTTAATAATTCTTTCGACGATAAAACAATTTTCTAAGTCGTGTCGATCGTCTTTAAAAATATCTAATTCATAGCGATAGACATAACCATTTTCTCTTTCAATAGCGATAATTAAGTGATCCTTTGTCTTTTGTTTACTAACACTTTCATTAAATTTTCGAAGTTCGATAATGGCAGGTTTAAATTCTTTTTCTAAAATTGGTAATTTCATAAACTAATATACTTTCTTTCCATTTTTGTATGTTGCTAAAACATTCAACTCATCGTTAAGAACAACAAAGTCAGCATTATAACCAACCTTAATTTGCCCAACATTATCTAAATGTAGACTTCTAGCTTGATTTGTTGACGAAATTTTTGCTAACGAAATTAAATCGAGATCACACCAATCCTTCATGTTTCTTAAACCTTGATCGAAGTTTAGTAACGAACCCGCTAAAGGACCACTTTTTAAATAAGCAGCGCCATCTTTTCTAACACATGGTAGACCAAAAAGTGTAAATTCATTAACATCGCTATGCTTTATTTTAAGAGCGTCAGTAATGATCATAAATCGGTCTGGACCGACGATTTTATAAAATGTTTGAATTGTTTCCTTACAGACGTGAATTCCATCACAAATTAGTTCACAGTTTAATGTATCAAAATACATTGCTGCATTAACGACACCTGGATTGCGGTGGTGATATCCACTCATCGCATTATGGGTGTGTGTCACATTGCTGAGTCCACATTCAATTGCTTTTTTTACATCAATGAATGTAGCGTCACTATGACCTACGCTACAAGTTACACCTAACTTTGCTGCTTCTTTAATAAAATCTAGTGAACCTTCTTTTTCGGGTGCTAAAGTGATGTAGCGAATATTATTATCGCTTAATTTAACGAGATTTTTTAATTCGTTAATATCTGGATTTCTAATAAATGATTCGTTTTGTGCACCTTTATGCTTAACTGAAATATATGGTCCTTCGAGATGAATTCCTAATAATGAAGGATTTTCTTTTTTAGCAATTTTAACTTCTTTAGCGACATTTTCTAGTGAAGCCTTGTCACTAGTTAAAGTCGTGGCTAAATAAGTTGTAACGCCTTCTTTATATAGCGAGTTAGAAATGATTTTATAATCTTCCGCTTTAGCCTCCATAAAATCTATATTCATCGAACCGTGGATATGTAAATCAATAAAACCAGGCATGAGAATATTGCCTTTTAAATCAATGATCTCTTCCTCATTAATGTTATCAACAGTTCCAATTTGCTTTATTTTGCCATCACTAATTTTTATTGATGCATTTTCTAAAACTTCATTAAGTAGAACAATTTTTGCGTTTTTGATTATCATAATTGACCCCTTGCTAGTTCACTAACGATTTGTTCCATGAGTGACATATTTTTAATTACATCTTTTGCTAAAGCGATTTGATTTTTGGCTCGATATAAATTTTCGTTTTCGAATGTGGTTTTAAAG
>CAVIPP010000092.1:0-5273 GCA_963644615.1 Oscillospiraceae bacterium | reverse complement strand
CCGTTCATATTTAAATTGTTTATTTATAGCTCTAATCGCGGCTATGACTATATATAATGGATATGCTATCTATACTTTAAATAAGAAAGTAGATAGCAATACATTGGTTTTAACAGATTCAATTAATAGCCTTTCCTTTAATACCCAAGGAAAAATAGATAATTTAGCCAAGGAAACAAAAACATTAACTAAACAAACCAATACAGTTGTGGAAACCAAAGAAATTACCTATGTCGAAAAAGCATCTGATACCGATGCCGATGTGGAAATTAAAACCGCTAATCCTAAAATAACTGTTAAAGTAAATGATGGAGAAAAATATTCTTTTGATTTACTACCTACAGAAAGTACTAAGATGGAAGATGGTAAGCTTCTTATCAACCAAGCTTATTCTTCAACTATAGATATTAAAGCAACTGAATATAAGCGATCTAGACTTTCGATGACTACAGCTTTAAATGCCGATAAAAAAATAATGGGCGGCTTTAATTATGATTTAGGTAATTCAGTTGCTGCATCCATATTTGTTGGTCAAGGGATAAAACCCTACTTTGGTCTTACTTATAGAATAGGGGGTTATGAATGACAGGAAAAAATGTAGCTAAATATTTATTGGCGGCCGCATTCTTTATTGTGGCTTCATCTTATTGTTTATCAGTAGATACTCACGAGAATTTTAATTCTCAGAATAAGAAACATACCGGAGAAGTGATCACAACTTCTTCGATGCATAAAGATAATAAGACATATATCGGTACTTATACAACAACGGCTTATGATTTATCTTATCAGTCATGCGCAAAAATGCCAGAACATCCGGCTTATGGCATTACAGCCTCCGGTAATTCCTTAAAGCAACATACCAGAGAAAGTGCAATGGCTATAGCTGTAGATCCGGACCATATTCCACTAGGTTCTAAAGTTCTATTGGTATTTTCTGGTTCCAGAGCTAAGTATAGTGGAGTATATACGGCAATGGATACCGGTTCCGCGATAAAACAAAATCGTATTGATATATTCTTCGGAGATTTTGAAAATAACGTATCCCAGGAAGCTCTGAATTTTGGAGTTTCAGAGGCCGACGTATATATTTTGAATTAACCGAACCAGCTTGTTATAACTAACCCTGTTATAAGTTAGTTAATCTAAATGTTTTAACATAAAATAGCTTGACAATTCTTCAATATGTGATATGATATATATGTAGAGCACAGTTGAATGTTTCTTATTTCAATCCATTTGCTTTTTCACATCCTTTGCTGAAATGGATTGGAACTATATTTTCTTCTTAACTGCTCACGGGAAAATATAGGCTTTCAATATTTTTCATTTTTCATCTCGTCAGCTCATTTAAAAACAATTGCCAACATCCTTTTTTAATGAGCTGGCAAGCTAGACTCAAATCACTTAATGATTTGTTTTAATATAATCACAACTTAATACTCTTTTTACAACACACATCACACACCTTATAAAAGAAAACCGAATATTTTGGGGCTGTCCTTAAGATATTCGGTTTTCTTTTACCCTAAAATGAAGAAAGGCTATAAAAATTAAATCATGAAATTCAGTCAAGCTAGATATAATAAGGCACAATCTTATTCCGAAAAATTTTTAGAAGCAATCTATGACAGAATCCCCAGTGTAGTCAATATTGTTACTCTGGAAGGAGTTAATGATAATTCCGGCCCATTGGGAGCGAGAACTATTTTAACCATGAATGACTACTTAAATAATGTAGATCTTGTAGTTGTTACTGATGATGATTCCAATAAAATCAACTTTCAACTAAAAACTAGTGATAAACCTGACAGCATTATCTTTAAATTGTCCGAATGCAAATATAGCAACTTTAAGACTATAAAAGGCGTTCATTTTCACCACGTATTACCTGGCTCAAAAGTGAACGTTGGATATTTTATCGATTTTAAAAAAGCAGATGTGTGGTCTGTGTATATGTCAAAGCGCGACGAGATTTATTTTTTTAAGACCGATATTCTTAGAGCCATGTTTAGATATGATGATGCCTGGAATAAAGGCAGAATCATTAAACTCGAAGATGATAATTTAATCATTTTCAACATCGATACTTTGTGTGATCTATATAAAGCTTATTCCAACTTTTTTATGCTTGGATTTAAAACAGAAATCGCATCACATGAAGACGATGACAAAATAGAAAATGTTTCCGAACTTGAAGTTTGAACCGAAAAGGTCCATTCGGACCGTCCCCCAGGTCTCCTTGGGGTCTGGGGTGTCGGCGTTCTTCCCAGACGTTCTGCTTCACCCTTACTTTTTCGTTTTGTTAGAAAGGATGATATTAACTTATGCAAAGCTTACTAGATGGACTTCATATTGCGTATGAAAGACAAAATAACGGACGTACTATTATTGCCTATTTTAAAGAACATGATATTTCTCTCGATAATATCATTAGAAATAGGGCTCAATTTAAATCCGAATACGTCGAAGCTTCCCCTTATATTTTGTTGAGAAATATTAAGGCTCAGGCAACTTACCATCCTGATAAAGATGAGCATGTAAAAAAGCTAACTTATGTTATTGCTAGAAAGCGCTTGCTAAAAAAATTCTTCAAAGCTGTTCGTATGACTTTGGATCAATATATTATCGATCTTAACAAAGAAATCGATAATGCTACAGCTATTAGAGATTTTGCAGTAAGCTCTGAAGCATATTATTCTGTTCAGAATCATAGGCTTTCCAATCTTCCGAAAGAAGAAGAAAAAAAATGAAGCTTATTGGATTTACAGGAGCTGGGGGCACAGGAAAAAGTTCTATAGCCCAAATAATCGGCAACAATGTATTATCCCATGTAGATGAAACCAGAAAGATGCTTTATGGAGAGAATGCTAAATATGGAGATTTAAAATCTATAGAATTTCTTACTTTTCAACATCTAATTCTGGAGATTCAATTTTATGCCGAAACAATAACTTTAAAAAGATCTAGCAATGATACTACTATAATTCCTATTGAACGTTCTTCAATAGACTATGCTGCTTATGTGTTAAATCAAAAATCTGTTGAATCTAATTGGGATAAAGATTTGAATTTATTAGCAGATCAATATATTATTAAATGTCTTGATCATGCTAATAACACATATCAGGGTATGGTTTATTTTCCTATAGGTAAATTTCCTCTCTCATCAGATGGAAGAGCCACAAAAGAAAATAATACTCAATCTATTGAAAAAACCAATCATTATATTCAAGAACTTCTTGCACGATTAACAATACCAGTATTAACTTTAAAGTCTGTAAACAAAGAAGATCGTGTTAAAGAAATTCTTGAATATTTTGGATAAAAAATACAAGACAAGAAAGGATAGGTGTGTGAATAGTTGACGTATTTTCCCCAAGTCATCAGGATGGATGACACTAATAAAGAAAGAATTTATGATTTACCGTCATGTCTTCTTCAAGATCGAATTATCTTGATCGATAGTGAAATTGATTCAAGTCTGGCCACTTCTATTATTGCTCAGTTGCTATACCTTGATTCAGAAAACAATAGGGCGCCCATTACTATTTATATTAATAGCCCAGGAGGTTCAATTTCTGATGGTCTTGCAATTTACGACATCATGAATAAAATCAAGGCTCCGGTAAATACAATTTGTATGGGCATGGCTGCATCGATGGCGGCGTTTCTTTTATGTTCTGGCTCCAAGGGTAGAAGATATTGTCTACCTAATTCAACGGTTATGATTCATCAACCGTTAGGTGGAGCACAAGGCCAAGCTACCGAAATCCTTATTGTTGCTAAACGTATAGAATTTTTGAGAAAAAAGATGTATGAAATTATTTCTCAAAATACTGGCAAAACTTATGAAGAAGTAGCCGAAGCTTGCGAGCGAGATAATTATTTGACTCCCGAAAAGGCTAAAAAGTTTGGGCTGATCGATAAAATTATCGAAAGCGTTCCGAAAGCTTCTCATTCTTCCCCGGAGGTGTAAGTGTGATTGTCTAATAATAAGAATAAAATTATTTGTAGTTTTTGTGGTGAAGATTATACAGATAAACCAAATGTATCAATCTTAGAAGCACCAGGTAATCCCGAACTTCATATTTGTGAAAATTGCCTAGCTAAAGGATATTCCTTGATTAAGCAAAATGATATTTGCGAAAGTCAAGATTTTACAAATGATGAAGACCCTAAAGAAAATTTAACTCCAATGCAGATTAAAAGCTTTCTTGATCAGTATGTTATTGGTCAGGAAAAAGCAAAACAAATCCTTTCAGTAGCTACCTACAATCACATGAAGCTATTGGAGCATTACGATAATTGTCAGGATAAAGACGTAGAGCTCGAAAAATCGAACATAGTTTTGTGCGGTCCTTCAGGCAGTGGTCGAGTAAATATTGTAAGTTATTTGCAAAAAATGGCCGTCTTAGACAGAAATGTTTAAGATTATTAGAGCGGAATTAAGCGGGGAGGCTAAATCTCAAAAATAACGAGACATGCTAATCCGAGTCCGAAGGCTATAAAAATTATAGTCAGGCGCAACGCATAGTAGGTGAAAAGATATAATCCTACCACGAGGCCGCTCCACGAATAGATAAATATAAGGCTATTCCGTTATAGAAATAAGCCCACTATAACGCCTAACGTATAACGAGGGTGAAAAGATATGCTATGCTGGATTGGAAATGACCAGTCAATGAAAATGAGGGAAACCTCCAGAGGTTAAGATAAAAAACTTAACGATAAGAACAATCAGAAAACACATCTGATCAAGACTCTAGCCAGGTTATTCAATGTACCATATGCAATTTGTGATGCCACGAGCCTTACAGAATCAGGCTATGTTGGTGCAGACGTTGAATCTGTTTTGCAAAAATTAATCATTAATGCCAATAATGATATTAAAAAAGCTGAACGAGGTATTGTTTTTATTGACGAAATCGATAAAAAAGCTAATAAAAGTTCCGAAAGCAGTAGTATTACACGTGACGTCAGTGTCGAAGGGGTTCAACAAGCGTTATTGAAGCTTATTGAAGGTTCCATTGTTGACGTTCCTATTTCCGGAAGAAGATTAAATCCGGAAGCCAAAGCATTACAGATCGATACTAGTAAAATCCTATTTATTGTAGGTGGAGCTTTTCCTGGTATTGAAAAAATTATTAAAAAGCGCCTTAATTATAAAAACATTTCATCTATCGGAATCGATTTAACAAATGATAATTCTAATACTCCATTATCGAAAGATGTGGAATATAATGCAGTTATTGAACAGGTTAACCATGAAG
>CAVIPP010000091.1:0-5356 GCA_963644615.1 Oscillospiraceae bacterium | reverse complement strand
AGCCAATTCTTCAACAATATCCAAACCGCCCGTTACCTTAGCTTTAGCTTGACCTCCAACTTTTCCTCGGAAGCCTTTTTTAGCATCGATGGCTTCTGAAAGACTTCGAGATTCCCCGATATCTCGTTTAAGTTCTTCAGTAATCTTAACTCTTATTCCAAGATCTTGTTCAGCCATCATGCGCCCTCCTATTTTTAATTATTTTATTATTTTAATAGAGAAGATATCTCCTTACTAAAATTAGCTATTTCTGTATTTTCTTTAGAGAAAAGTTCTCCTGCTTGATCTAATAAATCTTCTATCTTAGTCATATCTAAGCTATTGATAATGTCTTGAATTTTTTTATTCAAGTCATTTAATTGTAATGCGTAATAAATTTTACTTTCCTTTAATACTTCCGCTAAAGGTTTTTTTGTTAATTTGAAGAATTCTGTTGATTTATATTCTTTTTCGAATTCTTTCGCGGCAATGACCATATCAAAATAATTTTCGATCATTAATATCTTTTTTATTTTTTGTTCTAGTTCAATGTGATTCATACTTTTTCTCCTTTCATTAAACTATTTTACTGTTATATAATCTTCATCTGTGTGAATGACTTTTGCAATCAAATCCACGGTATTGCTATTTGAGGTATTGAAATACATACTCTTATTAACAGAAATTAAACATTTTTCGATATGAACACACATATCTTGTGTGCCATCATCTTTATTCCCTGTAATCATTAAATCTAAAGTTACATAATAATTCTCAGGCTTACTTAATTTATAAGACTTTTCGCCCAAAAAAGAATAGTATACGGAGTATTCAGCTTCTTCTTTTTCAACTTCGATAGAATAATCTGAGAAAGTTCCATACGCTTTTTCTAACTTACCAGTGTTATCATAAATAAATACTTGATAAACTTCTTCAGTAGGGAAGTTAAAATAAATTTTTCCCGTATTGTCTGACATATAAGTTTCTTGTCTTGAAAATAATTTATCTTTGTTTTCTTTATATACTAAATCTAAAATTTTATCATTCATTAATACCGAATTCAAATTCGCTTGATATAAGGTATCATGATTATATGCTAGTTCAGTTCTGTCTGAAGTTGTAGACACCTTACTATCAGAAGAAAAAGATAAAGAAGCCTCGATGTCTCTAATAATCGCATAAGGTTGATTCTTATATTCCATGGTCATTTCGCCAATTTTTCCTGGCGCATATGCACGAATTATTCCTTGAACTTTATTCCCTATTTTATATGTTGACATATGTAACCTCTATTATATTTATAGTATAAACACCAAAAATAAAATAGTCAATTTCAGATAAAAAAAGAAGGCTCTTAAACCTTCTCTTGCTGAAATCGATAAGTAATATCGACTCATTCATTATTTATTTTTTTGAATAATTTTTGATTTGTCGTTTTTTTGTTAAGCGGACCTCTTTCCGGTATGTAAGGTCCTATTTTGTAATAGTGCAACAGCGATTTTAATGATGTTTGCATTTCATTACAACCGCTATATAAAGCTCATTTCAAATGCGGAAATTTTTCGTGGCAACGCGCGATTAACTCCGCGATATCGTCGTAATAACGATCTCCTCCCATAAAACATACACAAGAAATATGAGGATGTGAATCTATTAGAGCTTCTAAAACCGCCGCTTCAAGTTGATCTCCGGTATCATCCGCTAACCAAGGTTCGAAGCAATCTCTACAATGGCATGGACAACCAGTAATATTTAAACATAACGTTATTTCATCAGGTATTTCAGTAAAAGTTACCAACGCTGATTCATATTTAATTTTATCAAACATACTATTTATTTTTATTTATTTAATTTTATTATATGCTCTTCTATCTGCTTCTATTTGTCGTGCGGCACTAAATTTTGAAATAGGTTTTAAGTATCCAATAATTCTTGTTGCATAGTCTACATCTTCTGATCCACATTTTGGGCATTTATCAAGAGTAGACTTACTAATATAACCACATTTATTACAAATAGTATTCATTATATTATAAGTAAAATAATTACATCCTTCTTTAATTGCCACGTCCATTAGCATGCGATATTGGTCTTTAGAGAGATGCTCATACAGATTGTTATGTAACGCCGAACCGCCATCGCAACATCCTGTAAAGTTAGTCCCTTGATATCTAAATTTACTAATTGGATCGCAATTTGGGTCCTCGACAATATAAAAGTAAGAATTATATGCATTGCGGTTCGATGGAACAATATAGCCATCTTTTTTATCTCATTTATAATTCTTTACACCAAGGTTTTCTGCAGGAACGAACTCTGTATTAAATTTGCAATGTTCTGTTCTTTCTTCTGTGTTTAATTTTTTAATCGTTTCTAAAATATCTTTCGCATATTGCTGATACTGTTTATCATTAGAGTCTATTTTAATATTTAAAAATTCTGCACCTTCAACAAAACCATTAATTCCAATTGTAAGATATTGTTTATCTAAATCAATAAATCCTGCATTATAAATTGTCAAAAGTCCTGATTTATAATAATCTCAAACAATTTCATTAAAGGCAACTAAATATTTATGAACTCGTTTAGTAATTTCTGCTATATATTCAGGTAAAGTTTTATTCGACTTAGTTCAATTTTGAACTATACGATTTAAGTTTAAAGTAATAACTCCTTTAGATCCTGTTTCAACGCCGCCTGCGCCAAGAGTATAAGAAAAAGTGTTATCTTCCATGCCATTTCTTAAACGACAACAAGAGGATAAAGAATCTACACTATCACTTTGATACATAAAGAAGGAAGCGCCTTCCGCCCATTGTTGCGCGAAAAAATCCGCCATTTCTTTATCAGAATACTCTCCATTAACCGTGTGCATATTTGCGGTTTCAACCGGGAATGTTAGAATACTTTTTAATCGTTCATGATTAAATCATACCATAAATATTTTTTGAAGCTCTTTTGTTGTTTTTCAGCAAGGCAAATCGCCATCAGGAAATATAAAGTCTTCAAAGAGCGCTTCAAAATAATCATGATCAAAATATGCTATATTTCAAAAAATAGACTGATAGCCTCTCGCGCCGGCAGGCTGATTTATAGTATAGATAATTTGTTCAAAATAAGATTCAATTTTTTCTTTTAAAGTTATTTGTCTATTGCGACCTGGTAATACTTCCACTACATCATTTAAATGCTCGATATAATCTTGACCATAGTCTAATCGCGCGAAATGATCAAAATAACATAAAAATTCAGGTGTCGCCGTTGCACCCGCGAATTGTCCTGCTACAAGAAAGATTAAATTGATAATCGCCCCGCAAAAAGATCTTAAATATTCTGGTTTAGTCGACCCTCCTCCTATTTTAGTTAATCCGTCTAAGACAAACGGATAGAGTGAAATTGAACAGCAATAGGGAAAAATAGATGTCTCATCATGTTTATAGATAATGTGATTGTCTAAGTCATTTTGGTAAGCTTTCGCCATATCTTCTCCATATAAAAGCGAAAGTTTATCATGCATTAACTGTCTATTTAAAGCAATCATCTCTTTTTTCGGCAATTCTGCTGCCATTGTTGCAATATTCTTGTTAGCAACATTCGCGTTAGCGTCTACGTCACTACCTGTTGCGGCATTTTGCGCCCGCATATATTTTTTAATAAAAATTATTTTATCTTCAATATTATTTTTCATCCTTTTTCTCCTTTATCCAACTCATAATTTTTTGAGCGCCAACAAAAAAATCATTATTGACTTTTAAAGTTGGCAATTTAGAAATGTTCATAGATCTTAATGCTGATGTGTCTTGAATTTCATTATATTCAATGCCTTTTGCAGCAAGTTGCATCTTAATCATTCTACATTGTGGACAAGAAGGCGAAGAATATATTGTGATACTATCTTCCATATAAATCTCCTTTAAATATAATTAAGTATACTCTTAATTCAAAAGTTTGGCAAAAGAGAAATAATAAAAATCCCTAACCAAAAGTTAGGGATCGTAAAATTAATGAATTATTTTATTATTGTTCTGTTTGTGTAGATTGTTCTGTTTGTGTAGATTGTTCTGTTTGTGTAGATTGTTCTGTTTGTGTAGATTGTTCTGTTTGTGTAGATTGTTCTGTTTGTGTAGATTGTTCTGTTTGTGTAGATTGTTCTGTTGACGGTCCTTCTTCAGATAGAATTGAATAGAACACTCCATGTGTTATTTCTTTTCCAATTTTATCTCCGACTTTAATATTTGTTGTTAATAAGTCACCGTTCATATCAAATACTGTAGCATCTCCTTCAGCGTCTTGTGTAAGATTGAAAATTGAATCTGGTAAGAACTGATAGAAGATAATCTTAACCTTTACTTGTTGACCAGTTTTTTGTTCAATAAAGAAGGAATCTCCAATAATTATTTTGGCACTGCAGAAGTCTTCTCCGACATGTAAGACATCTTGGTTAGTAGCTAAATCCGTTGTCCCATAAGGTTTAACCTCTTCACCAAATCTTTCGATAACACCACCACAAAGCATTTCGATTGCATCAGCATTTCCTAAAGCATCTTGCATTTCAAGCTTTGCAGTTTTACCGAATTTAATTAATGGATTAGAATATTGTCCGCCTGAGACAGTTTTATCTGGACCTTCAATAGTAACATTTGCAATTTTTAAAGTATCTAATGTTGTTCCACCAGTTTTTCAACTACCCTCGCCAAGATAATATGCACTAAGAACTTCTTTCGCAGTTTTTCCTTCCATTTCTTCTTTGTCATAGTCATAAATATGAGCATTCATGACAGTAACTACGCCAAAACGTCTAAGCATTGAATCAAAAGATGCAGCGCTACCGCCTAATCTTGTAAAATTTTTTGCCATTTATATTACCTCTACTTTATGAAGAAATCTAATTTTTTACCTTTCTTCATATTTCCTGCCGCAAATGCTTTTGCATTTACCTCATAAGACACTGACCCCGCGGCATATTTTTGAAGTCATTGAATTTGAGCCATTGTTTGATTCCATAAATAATCAATTGTTATTGATGGAAAAGCGTAAGTTATTGAAAGCATTATTTTAGACAAAGAATTTTCATCTTGATTTTTAGCATTTTTTGCTTTCAATCGAGCGATCTTCTCTTCTTGTGCTTTTTGAGCCAAATAAAACTCACGTGCTTCTGGAGAGTTAAAGGATAGAGGTTTTTCTACTTTCTCTCCATATGATAATTTTACTAAATAGACGATATATTCTCAAATTTCATCTGTAATAGTAAGATTATTAATTTTTATCTTTTTGTTCTTTTTATCTAATTCAAGTTCAGGTAAAATTATTGTTAATTGTTCTAATAATATTGTATAAAATTGTCTAAATTTATCATAAGCCCCTAAGTTAAACAAAA
>CAVIPP010000090.1:0-5357 GCA_963644615.1 Oscillospiraceae bacterium | reverse complement strand
AGTCGTGGTTAAATGCTTAAAATAAAAAAACATCGATAAAATCGAATAAAAAAGGACTGACAGTTATCGTATCAATCCAATTTATGAAATATGGAGCACCCAACGGGAATCGAACCCGCATAGCTAGCTTGGGAAGCTAGTGTTCTACCACTGAACTATGGATGCGTATTATTGATTGCTCAGTATATATAATTATAATTTTCGAATACGTCCTGCAACTGAATGTAGACGAATGCTGCCTCCTTGGTTCTTAGAAACTTCTTTCGCATATTCAATAGCCTCTAGTTGAGTATCAAATAACTTTAAAGCTTTTTCTCCTTTTGCGAGTTTAACTTGCCACTTATCTTCAGTTGGATGATGTGAAATATGATAGACTTTGCTAATCTTTTTATTTTCATCTTTCTTAGGTGTTTCTTTTTCTTCAACCTTAACCGATTTCTTCTCTTCAACTATTGGCTTATTAGAGACGTTATTCTTAGAAACTACTTGTTTATCATTAGTTCTAATCACCCGTGGTTTAACAAGAAGAATTCGCTCTTCCTTTTTAACTTTCTTAACTTCTTCATTACTCACAACTGGTTTAGTTTCCTTAGGAGCAACTACTTTTTCTTCACTAGTCTTAACATCTTCAACAACTTTTGATTGAAAGGTATAGACAATAGTGAGAATTCCATAAACAAATGTAAAGCAGAATGTTAATGAACTTAAGAATAAATAGGTAATGAGTAAAACAAGTTCTAATACATCGCCAGTTTTAGCTAAATCTGTTACATCCTTAAAATAATTAAATGTTGTTCCATCTACGAGGACATTGGCATAAAGAATAAAACAATAGGAAAACATTAAAGAGATAACGAGTTCTAAAACAAAATATAAAAATGCGATAAAACGTTTCTTAATAAGAAGTAATATGAGCCATATCAAAGCAAAAAGAACACCAAAGCACAAAACCGCAATCGCGACGATTGAAAGGATATCCAAACTAGATAAAGAACCATTAAATATCGTTAATGCAAAATTAAAATAGGTAACAACAGATAAATTTAAACTTCCATTAAATAAATTAATAAATATAGATAATCCCAAAGATAGTACGAATAGGATTAAGCATACAATGCCGAATGATTTAACGAATTTATGAAGTTTTAACATAAGGAGTCCTCTTTGAAAAATAATACACTTATAAAATATGTAGGTAAAGAAAAAGACATCTTATGATGTCATCTCCTGGTGGATGCTACAGGGCTCGAACCTGTGACCTTCTGTACGTCAAACAGATGCTCTCCCAGCTGAGCTAAACATCCAAGCTGGAATGGTGCCGTCGAAAGGAATTGAACCTTCAACCTACTGATTACGATTCAGTTGCTCTGCCGGGTTGAGCTACGACGGCATCGGGCGTTATTTATAATAAAATAAGCGAGTTCTTATTTCAATTGTTTTTTTAAGAAGATGAATTGTGCGTTGTTAAGAATGATAAAAATCCTTGCAATAGTTGGATAAATACCAAAAAATCACTTTTATAAGAAAGGGATAATAAAGAATAAAAAAGTATTGAATAATTAAATAATGTTTTCTTAAGAACAATTTTCAATCATTATCATCAATTAGAAATGAATAATTAGAATTAAGAATTAGATTTGTTTTAGATCAATCAATATTTAGATCATTCTTCTCCCATCCAAACAGATTTAAATTGTCATATTGTATCTATTTATCAAATGAGAAAACTGTTCATTCATACTGAACACTTTTACCAAGAAACGTCAAACTGTTCAGTAGAGGTAATATTTCTAAAAAGATAATTTATTCCCTTTTTATATATAAAAAAGCGGTTCAATTTCGAACCGCCATTACGATAATTATAAGTTACTCATATCTAACAGGAAGCGTTCTTGTCAAATTGCTACCGTCAGGATTAAGACCAAGATAGATAATTGATTCTCTTAAAGTTCCACTTACACCAGTTACGCCTTCATTGCTTGTCACTGATGGTTTAGTGGACCTTTGAACCGTCCAAGCATTGACGACTTCGGTGATGTAAAATGTTGAATTATCTATTGTTTCCCATCTATATGTATCTTCTAAACCATATGTTTCTTTATAGATTGTGGATGTTTCACTGTTTTTAAAGAAGCATAAATCATTAGTCCAGAATTCAGTTTTTGAATCTGAAACAGTTGTGCCAGTGAAAACAACATTTGATGCTGCTTGATTGATAAGTCCGCAGACAAGTGCGTAAGAATAGTTACCTGAAACTGTGACTTTATTAAGTGAACAGTTAGTAATTGTAGTCGTCGCACCGCTACCACCAGCATTTGATTGGCCGACAATCGCTGCAACTTTCGTTTGGGCTTTTACGGTCGAATTATTAATTGTGATGTGATCAAAAGTTGAATTGCCATAAGTACAACCAGCAACGATGCCAACTTCGCTATAAATAGCTATGCCCTCATCATCGCTTATTCCACCGACATGAGCGTCCTCAATAACTAAATTTTTAATCGTCGCATTACTAACATATCCAAATAAGCCGCTGCCATATCCATGATTTTCATCGTTAAAATAGGAATATTTTGTCGATGTTAGATTGCTAATGGTTTTACCATTACCATCAAAAGTAGCGACAAATGGTTTAGCGGTTGCGTTACCAATAGGTGTCCAGTTTTCACCGCTAAGATCGAGGTTATTCATTAACTTAACTGTTTTTGAGGAAGTGAGTTCACTATTATTTTTTTGAACCCATTTAAGGTCGCTAACGGTATAAACCTCAATAAGGTCATCATCTACATCAGTAGTTAAGGCATTACCTTGGACAGCTTCAACTGTATAACTTACGTTGCATGATTTGTTTTGGTAATCGTTTCCAGCATCGCTAGGAAGATTAACAACGCAATCTAGTGATGCATCAGTGATGCTTGCTCCAGCAGATAATGATGTCCAATCAGTCTTGCTAGTTCTACCGTTGAAGTTAGAACCACCAATAGTGAATTTAAGTCCGTTAAATAAACCATCATCTTCACTACAAGAGATAATCGTACGATATTTAACCGCGACATTGCTTTTATTTTCGACTTTAATTTTAAATGTAACCTTATCGCCTGGAGTAACTTTTTTAAGTTCTAAGTCTCCAGTAGTTGCGTTAATTGAAGCGGTTCCTCCATTGAAGAATGTTCCATTAGCAATGCCGAGTTCAGTACTAGATTTAATGTTTGCTTCATCTAAAGCAGTATCGCCTACCAAAGTATTTTCTTTTCCTGAAAATGTAATAAGACTATCGCTATCGATAGAAGCAACGACGTTAACTGTACCAGAATTAACCGCAATATTGGTCTTGCTCTCGCTGGTGAATAAAGCATAGGTTGATCCAGCAATAAGAGAACCAGCAATAGCAATCGCAGCAAGTGAGGCTACAACAATACTGCTTTTTTGTTTTTTGTTCATATTGCTTTTATGTCCTTTCATTAACTTGAAGGAGGTAATTAATCAATAAAAGAAAAAGATAGAATTGAGAGTCTATCCACTATTCATTTATTAATATATTTAAAAAACTCAATTGTGTCTTTCCTTCTTCCTTGCTAAATAATAGATTTTTATGAATAAAAAAACAAGTGCTAGTGCACTATATCCAATTATTAGCCATCTATTTTATAGATCAAGAAAAACTTATCGAAGAAAGGAAAAATGAATGTTAAATACGATTAACAAACTCTTTGTTGCTCTTTATGAAAAATATTTAGCAATTAAAACCTGAACAAATCTTCAAGGACAATCGAATTTGTAAAAGAATAATAATATTCATTACTATAAATTCCATAAGTAGAAATAAGCGTATTCATTATTGAATATTTTTTAGAAACTTTTTCCTTAACCAAATTAGCCCTGCGATTAATCTTTAAATGATAATCTTTAGTTATTTTAAATAAATCTGAATAGAACTTAATTTCGCATAAATTGATAATATTGTCTCTTCTGTCTATTACTAAATCTATTTGATACCCATCATCCTTATTAAAAAATGCGCTTATCGTTGTTGAAACTCCTTGGATGCCTAAAGCAAATTTGATTTGATCAATATGATTAAAACAAACATTTTCAAACGCCAAACCTCTCCACGAAGATAATTTTGGGCTTATAGTTTCCTGCTCAAAAAAGTTATTGACATCGCTTTTATCTAACACGAATTTTATATAAAAAATGCAAAAAGGATCAACTAATTTATAACGCGGTTCTCGTTTAGAAAAACCAAATGGTACATATTTAGTAATAAGGTTAGAAGCAATTAATGAATTTAAATATTTGCTAAAGGTACTTCCATCTGAAATATTAAGTTTTTTAGCAATTTCATCACGAGTAAGTCCGAGGCTATTCGTGGCTAATAATTTAACAATAGTTTTAGCCTTTTCATTAAATGAGAAGATTGAATTAAATAATCTATCAAATTCATAGAGGAGTAATACATTGTTATTAATAAATAAATTATCGATATTTTGAGCTAATGAATATCTTTTATCTATGCAATTTAGATAATATGGTATTCCTCCAAAAACCATATAAGCTTGCGTTATATCATATAAAGAATAATTAACGCCTTTTGACTCTAAAAATTCCTTGCATTCTTTTAAGTTAAATGGATTTAGTTTTATCTCGTAACTAACTCGACCATATAATCCACCCGTATTATTAATCAAATTATTTTCAATCCATGAAGTTGCACTTCCACAAACTATAATAAGTAAATCATTTCTAGCACACGCAAAAGAATTCCAAAATCCTTCGAATGCACTTATAAATTGCGAACCCTTAGTATCTAACCAAGGCAATTCATCGATAAATATTACTTTCTTTGAGAAATCATGATATCGATTAATATGTATAGTTAAATTTAAGAATGCATCAAACCAATTCTCGATTTTCTTTTCGATTCTAATGCCATGCAAATTCAATGAATTGGCAAAATGTTCTAATTGCGTTTTAGTCTTGTTATTATCGCTTTCATCTAAGGATAATCCCGAATGTTTAAAAAAGAACCTATCATGGAAAACTTCGTTAATAAGGTAAGTCTTACCAACTCTTCTTCCATAGACCGCGACTAATTCAGCCTTATTAAATAGATATAAATTTTTAAATTGTTGAACCTCATTTTCTCTGCCAATCATATTTGCTTTTTCGCGGCGAAACGTATTTATTGTGCCTTCACCGCTGTTTTGCCATTCAAAAAACAACAAAATTAAATGAAATCCGTAAAAAGCGTTTGTTGTTGAACTTATCTTGTAATAGGATGCATCTAACAAAGGCTATTCTATATTGCTAAAGAAACTACAATATCCTAGTTCCTTCTTCTTTACGCATTTTATCAT
>CAVIPP010000089.1:4081-5416 GCA_963644615.1 Oscillospiraceae bacterium | reverse complement strand
AATCAAACAATATCAAGCTTTGATGGAATATGACGATATTGAATTAAGCTTTGATAATAAATCTATTAGAGCAATTGCCAAAAAGGCCTTAAACAATAAGACTGGAGCAAGAGGATTACGTTCCATTATGGAAAATATTCTTCTGGATATTATGTATACCGCTCCGGACGAAGTAAAAAAAGCAAATCATAAGTGTGTTTTAAAATTCACGGAACAATGCATTACTGATAATGCAAAACCTGAATTAATTGTGAAGAAAACTAGAGGAGGAAATCCATTACATGAAGCAAAAACTGTATTCTAAGTTGTGTAACGATGCTATCGAAGCAATTGGAATGATTATCGATCCTATTGAAAAAGTAAAAGCTATTTCCAGTATGTTGCCATTTATTTCTGAATCGGAAGAAACCGAGGTTTCTGATGAGCAAGAAGCAATCAAACAAGCTGTCAAATCTCAAGTTGCAAAGGAAATGCAAAAGCTTGAGCAAGAAGAACAACAAGAGCAAAATGAAGTAACAACTGTTTCAGAAACATCAGAAAAAGTAGAAGTAGTATCCGAAAATCCGCAAAACAGACTTGACGATATTGTTAAGAAGTTTGGTTCGGAAACTTTGCGCGAAGCTTCCCAAAATGGTCACGCTGAATATCTCAAAGAAGAGTTTGAAAATGTAACCAAATTCAAAGAGAAAATGGCAAAATACTTTGAGGATAATAACTTTGCAAATATTAATGCTGAAGACATGCTGAATTACTACATGTCCCTTGTAGATGAAAGCAGTGATGCCTTGTATGAAGACACTTCTACAATGACTATTGCCCAATTTGTTGAAAGCTTCTATCCGTTTGTAATTTCGCTGTCTACTATTTATTCTTATCCTCCTCAGACCATTGCAAAAGTATTTAGTACTATGACTAATGGTCGTTATAAAGAAGGTCTGAATGATATTAATATTAACAATGCTGGAGCCTTGGCTGCTGCGTTGACTGATAACAACTAATAAACCATAAGGTCAATTAACAACAAGAAAAGAGGTAAAAATAATTATGCAAAATATCGTATTTGACGGTCGTATTCTCCCTAACACTACTAAAAACCAAAATCTGTTTATGTATTTCCCTGCAAATGAAGCTGAGAAAAAATCTTCTTTCTGCGTATTCCGTGTAAGCACTCGTCGTCCTTATGCTAAAAAAGGTGATGATGGTTATTATCCTACCGATATTATTCCGGTTAAAGCATTTGGTGCTACGGCTGACATGGTTCATAACTATTTTAAGGGTAATGACCCTATCATTGTAACTGGTCATTTCAGCTATGATATTGGCGGTGAGAAACCC
>CAVIPP010000089.1:0-4071 GCA_963644615.1 Oscillospiraceae bacterium | reverse complement strand
ACCCGATGGAACTAAGTATCCTGATCGTTTGACCGTTCTCGCCGAAAAGGTAGATTTCTGCCTCGGTTCTTCTGGCAATAAAGATGATGCTACTAAAACTGGAAGTGCTCCAGCTCCTAGAGCTACCAGCTCCCGTCCTGCAGCTCGTAAGAACCCGATGAGTCCGTTTTAATAATAGGTTTATAAAAAATTAGGCGCCCAACAACTTAATATATTAAGTGAAATGGGCGCCATTTTATTATTTTAGAAAAGGATTCTATATTATGAGCATGACTAACGAAGAAATTGACAAGCTGGTCAATGATTTCTGCAAGAATACTGATGATGAGATAGCATTGCAAAAAAACCTTAATGATTTTTCAAAAAGTGTTACATCTTCATTACTATCCCAAATTAATACTAACGAAGCAGTTCTTGCTTCATTTGGAGACAAGAAATTTGCTTTCAAAGCTTCGGAAGCAGTTTATGACAATGGTGCCAAAATTTATAAGGTAAGTGTAATGGATATGGAAAAATTCCAATCTTACTTTAAAATGGGTGCCTTAGATTCTTTAAGACCAAAAACAGCTACATTTCAATATGAACCAGAATATACATTAGAAGAAGAAATGGCTAATGCCTTAACTTTACTTCTATTTGATGTATTTGGTATTGAATTGAGAGCCAATGATATGGGTAGTGAAGGGATGGTGAAAATTTAGTAAATATGGAACAAGCACAAATAACCGTCCTTAAGTTTCCAGATAGTGTCAGATTAAGAAAAGAAATGTATCTGATTAATCCTGACCATTGTTTCTATGAAATTATCGACAACTCAGTAGACGAATTTAGTGCCGGAAGATGTAAAACTATTGACGTTGAAATTAAAAAATCTAACAACGATAGTGTTTTTCCGGAAATTATCGTTAAGGATGATGGCGGTGGTATTCCGACAACATTAAGTAAAGATCCTGATCATCAAGGTTTCATAGATGCCGAAATTGCACTTTCCACATTAAGTGCTGGTGGCAAATTTCAACAGGCAGGATCCTATACAACTAATACTTCTGGTCTACATGGTGTTGGCGCCAGTTGCGTAAATGCTGTTTCTAATAGTTTTAATGCAACAATTTATCACGACAAGACAGTTACGGAATTAAATTTTGAGAAGGGTATTATTAAAAACCGTTCAATTAATAAACCTTTTTCTCAAGATATTCATGGCACAACTATATCTTTCATCTTGGATGATACCTTGTGGAAAGATGAATCATATAATTTTGAGACAATAAAGAAACGTTTATTACAACTAAGTTATCTAAATCCAGGATTAAAAATAAATTATAAAAATTTATTTCATGATTCCACAGGAGAAATCAGCTATTATCACGAAAAAGGATTAAGTGAATATTTTTCAGATTTGATTTCCAATAAATCAATGCTTGATACGACCCCAATTACTATTGAGAAAATCGTCAATAATGATCAAGTTGGCGACATTCAGATTAGTATAGCATTAGGTTATAGCACTGGATATTCAAGCGAAATTTATAGCTTTGTCAACAATGTAAATACTTCCGGAGGAGATCATGTAACTGGTTTTAATACCGGAACAGCAAAAGCCATTACTGCTTACTTTGCCTCTAACGATAAATATAAGAGCCTTAACAAAGTTCTGACCTCTGAAGATACAAAAGAAGGCTTAATAGCGCTTATTTCAGTAAAAGTGATGGCTCCAAAATTTGAAGGACAGTCAAAATCATCTATTAAGATGCCCGAAGTAAGAAATGCTGTTAATACTGTTGTGTTTGACGAAGTAAAATTCTATCTTGAGCAACATCCAAACTTTAGCAAACTATTGGCAGATAAGCTTGAAAAGGCTACTAAGGCCCGTATTGCGGCTAAACGGGCTAGGGAGGCAATCAGAAATGCTAAAAACACTTTGGAATCATCCTTGCCTGGTAAACTAGCCGCCTGCTCCAGTAAAAAACCAGAAGAAAGTGAAATCTATCTGGTCGAAGGAGATTCTGCTGCCGGAAGTGCGGTTCAAGCTAGAGACAGTAAAACTCAAGCTATCTTACCTGTATTCGGCAAAATATTAAATACGGAAAAATCTAGAGAAGATGAAGTTTTAAATAATTCCAAGCTGTTAGATGTCATTAAAGCCCTAAAATGTGGTATTGGCAAAACCTTTGATATTGATAAACTTAGATATCATAAGATTATTATTATGGCTGATGCGGATTAAAAAAATAGTCGTCCCAATAGGAATATTGGAGAGAATGAGCTGGCTAACCTATTTTTATAGGGTGTTTGGAACTGGTTCCAAGCTTACGGTTGGAGTTGAATAAGGCTATAGGCACGAAGGCGCTCCTATAATCAAGAAAACCTTGATCCATTTGTAAAAGATGGAAAGAATGGCAATACCGTGCTAAATTACAAATTTTAATTTGTATAAATGTGTAACGAGTATAGACCAGCTACCCAGAACGGGTAAAGATGTACTCTAGTCCCCTTGATAAATATCGGGAAACCGAGGGTGTAAACGGTTGATGGGGCACATATAACCAACCTTTGGATAACATTTTTCTTTAGATTTATGCCACAAATCATAGAAAAAGGTTATCTCTATATAGCAGTAAGTCCATTATATAGAGTAACTGAAAAAGTAAATAAAGAAGAGATATTTAGCTATTATTATGATGATCAATCCTTATCGGAATATGAAGCTAGTCACTCTTCTTACCATGTATCCTATATTAAAGGATTAGGGGAACTTCAACCTGTTCAGCTATGGGATTCTACTATGGATCCTGCGAAAAGACATATGATTCAAATTACATCTAACGATGCCGAAGAAGCATCTAAGATGATTGAATTATGTATGGGTAGCGAAGTTGCTCCGCGAAAAGATTTTATTCTGGATAAAATTGACTTTGCAAAGGTGGTGGATTAATAATTGGAAGAACAGATTCTAGCTTCAGAATTAAATGAAGCAATGGCACCACGCTTTTTATCCTATGCTCAATCTGTTTTAATGGATCGAGCAATTCCATCTGGTTTTGATGGACTAAAACCAATCCATCGACGAATCCTGATGTCTATGCATGATATTGGATTAGGTAGTAATCAACCTTATAAAAAAAGTGCTAAGACTATTGGCTACTGCATAGGTTCCTATAGTCCACACAGTGATGCAAGTGCTTATGAGGCTATGGTGGGATTAGCGCAAGATTTTAATATGAGATATCCTTTGGTGGATGGTTCCGGTAATTTCGGCAGTATTAACAACGATCCGGCGGCTGCTTTACGATACACCGAAGCAAGATTAAGTCCTATAGGGGAGCTTTTACTTGGCGATGTCGATAATCTGGCCGAGAAAAAGGATAACTTCGACAACTCCGGTAAGGAACCTGTTGATTTGGTTGGTTATTTTCCTGAATTACTATGTAATCCCTGTAGTGGTATTGCGGTAGGTTTTGCTACAAAATTTGCTCCTCATTATGCAAAGGATATCTACGACGCTTTGATTAAAAAAATTGACGATACAATAGAAGGTAAAGAAACTTCTATTGACGATCTAATCGATATTGTTAAAGCACCAGACTTTCCTACCGGAGCCACAATTATAAATTTATCCGATATGAGAGAAATTTATAAGACCGGTAGAGGATCAATAACTCTTAGAGCGAAATATACTATTGAAAAAGATAAAATTATTTATACTGAAATTCCTTATAAGGTGGCCCCGAATGCTATCGTCTTAGCCATTGCATCTCTTAACATTTCTGATATTAAAGATGTTAGGGATGAAAGTAGCTATCGTACCGGTATCAGGATTGTAGTTGATCTAAAAAAAGGAGCAAATGCAACTTGGATCATAAATAAACTTTTCAAAGATACACCCCTGCAAAGCAATTATAATGTTAATATGGTCGCAATTATGAATAATCGTCCTGTCGTTAATCTTGATTTAAAGACGATTATCGAATACTACTTAAATAAAATTTCCGAAGTTCACCATAAAAGCATTGTAAAACAGTTATCCGACATTAATAGTAGATTAATAGCCGTTAATACGATGCTTAAAGC
>CAVIPP010000088.1:0-5420 GCA_963644615.1 Oscillospiraceae bacterium | reverse complement strand
GCCTTGATTGGCTTATAGGCAAAAAAGAATGCAACAAGAACAAGTACAATAAACGAAGCAAAAACAATTATAAAATCCCAAAGATTAAAAAATATTCGGCTCGTAAAATCTTCACTTTTAAATGGTGAACCACTACAACTAGAAAGCAACAGGATAGTAAAGATAGGAAGACTTATTTTCCCGATTCTTTTCATAACTACCTCCTTATAAAGTTAAAGAAATAAATCACTGATTAAACAGTAGGAATTTGTCCTGGAAGAACAAAGATAAGTAAAATCGAAACTAAAAGGGCATAAATACCACATGTTTCAACTAAAGCTGCGCCAATAATCATAGAAGATGATAATTTAGAGCTAGCTTCTGGATTTCTCGCCATACCTTCGATTGCTTTAGTAATAAGCATTGCTTCACCAAATGAAGAACATCCTGATGAAAAAATCGAAATAGCAGCAGCAAGAGCGATCATACCAATATCTGTCATCTTAAGCCTCCTTTCTAGATCCAAGAGAAGTTGGAACTTCTTCTAAATCTGGTTTTTCTTGTGCAACAAATAAAGTTGTGAGTGAAACAAACACTAAAGTTTGAATGCATGTTCCAAACACATCAAAATACGCATGAAGTATTGGTGTAGCAATACCGACCGTAAATATGTCTAGCGTATGATTGAATGCATTTCCACTATAAACAAATTGACCAGCTTGATAGCCGATGAAGAAAGTTTCGCCAGCGACACTAGAAAAACTAGTCAATGCCCAATTAACGAGTGTTAAAAGGACCATACCTACTAACGCATTACCAAATAGACGCAAAGTAAGAGATAAAAGTGGAGCCCACATTGAAAGTAAATTAACAGGTAAAAAAATAGGAAATGGTTCAATATAACGTTTGAAATATTTCCATTTTGTGTATCTAACGCTCGTCAGATGAATCATTAAAAATGTCGATAAGCCAAGCGTTAATGGAATAGGTAAATAAGTCATTGGAGTTGGTAAACCAATTAAACCAATGAGGAAATTTGAAGATAAGAAAAGGATGACACCGAGTAAATAGCCACCAAAATTTTCGAAACCAGGTCCCATATTTTTATAGACAAATGCATCGAGTTTTTCGATGGCTAAATCAAAAAATAAAACAAGTCCTTTAGGTCTTTTAAGTGGATCGGCGTGTTTAAAAATAATGCCAACTATTATTAGAAAAATAGAGAGCAATAAACAAAGACACACTGAGACAATAGTTTCAGCGTTTGGAGCAAATTTTAGATTATCTGGTCCAATAAACTTGTCCATTATTATTCCTTCTTTTCAGTGTTATCCTCACTGATAGTGACTGGGGTCTTTTTATTATGAACCATCACAAATACGAGAACAATTTGGGCAGGTGTATAAGCAATAAGAACTCCCCAAATTGAATAATTAAAAGCTCCAATCGCTTCAAAAGATGAACTTCCCCAATGGAAGCCAAAGCCAAGAAACGCAGTGACAACAAAACCCGTTAAATATAAAAGCATTCTTAAAAAATATAGACCTAAGAAAATAGATGCTTTAAATGTTTTAAGAGCACTTTCTGAGGCTTTATATAATAAGAAAATATTTATAATTTCAATAATTGATCCAATGGCGATACCAATTAGCCAGCCAGGTTGATTAGCCAAAAATAAAGGTAAAAGCGCAAATAACATTAAAATCACTGCAATAAATGCAGATAAAAATAACATTTTTTGCATTTCATTAAATTTATCAAAAATTTTTTTCATCGAAGGCTTCTCACTTATTTTTATTAAACTTTTACTTTTTTAAGCACAGCGGATTTAATAATTCCGTTATCGTAACTAATATCGATTTCACCTTGAATAAGTGGTAGGCAATATTCTTTAAAAGATTTATCCATTTTTGTATCATCACACATCATCTTAGCAGGTACTTTTGTTTCAACATTTGCAATCTTAGAAATATCGACTGCTTCATATTTAACAGTGTATGGATTAGATGAAATTCTTTTAATTGCAATCATATGACCGCTGATACCTTCGAGGGCTTTTATTACAGCGAGTTTGCCGCATGTTATGGCTTCATCTTGATCGACTTTAGAAGCGAGGAAGGAATACGCTCTTTGAGGAAGAGATAATTCAATCGCTCTAGTTGGTAAATCTAATTTAGTTTCAACGATTTTAGCAAGATCAATGGAAGCACCACCGAGTTGCTTATGTCCAAAACTATCGACACGGACATTTACTTCTTCTCTTGGGAAATCGATTCCTTCGGAAAGAGCAATGATTGCGTTACCGTGCTTTTCGTAAAGTGCTTTAACTTTATTTAAGAAATCATCGACGTCGAATTTGTTTTCAGGAAGATAAATTAAATCTGGTCTAATTCCATCAGGAAGAAGATCAACCGAAGCGGTTAACCAACCAGCATTCCGACCCATTATTTCAATAATATAAACTTTACCTTTTTTATAACATTTCGCATCTATGACTATTTCTTTGACGGTGTTAACAATATATTTAGCAGCACTACCAAAACCAGTTGAATGATCAGTTTCTGCTAAATCATTATCGACTGTTTTTGGTACCCCAATGACTTTGATATCGAGGTTAAGTTCTTTGCATAATGTCGATAATTTAGCACACGTATCCATGGAATCATTACCACCATTAACAAAAACATAACCGATATTGTGTTTTTTTAATGTCTCAATAATTTGAGTATATTCTTGATCGTGATAATCTTTTGGAAGTTTATGACGACTAGTACCAAGAATAGAACCAGGAGTCTGTTTCAATAATTCTATTGTTTCATTGTCTTCTTTATTTAAATCAATTAAATCATCACAAAGTAGTCCTTCAATTCCATGTAAAGAACCATAGATATTAGATATTTGATCGTTGTGGAGTTTAGCCTCTTTAATCGCACCATATAATGATGAATTTATGACCGAGGTAGGACCACCACTTTGAATATAGACCATTGCTTTTTGTGACATGTTTTTACTCCTTTATATTCTCAATTAATATATTGAGAACGTTTATTATCGCGATATTAATTCTATGTGCAAATTAATTAAAAGTAAAGAAACAATACCATAAAAGGTAAAGAAACAAACTAAATTAGTTTTTTAGTAAAGAATCTACTATTTTTTTGAAACTTTTTATTTATAAATTGTTTTCTCTCAAATGAATGATTAATAACACCACTATTTGTTATTTTAAAAATATTTAGCAGCTCCTTGACTTACTCTTTTAAAATAATTTAAACCGTATAATCCTATAAAAAAAGTCGATCGAATTTCACTATTACTTTATTAAATAAATGCACATGTAAGCGGTTGCATATTTACTTCATTTTGGTATAGAATTATTGAGTTAATGTTAGGAGGAATAGCCAATGTCATTTACTCTAAAATACTTAGGAAAAGAAGAAACATTCGATAAAAAAATAAAATTACTCGATTTAGTAAAAGATAATCGAGAATACATATGCGCTCGAGTGAATAATCGTGTTCGAGAATTATCTTATGAAGTCTATTATGATGCAAAAATTGATTTTTTAACCGTTAAAGATCAAGATGCAATTAAAACATATGAAGCCTCGCTCAGATTTATTGTTGCTATGGCGTTTAAACGAGTCTATCCAAACATTGAAGTACGTTTTTGCTATAACGTTTCTAGATCAATTTTTATTCAACTCATTAATGGACCAAAATGTGATTTAGCAATGGTTAAGAAAATAGATGATGAAATACAAAAAATAATTAAAGCAGATTATCCACTAAAACGATTTGTGGTTTCAAATGAAGAAGCAAAACAAATTTATATTGACCACGGTCTATTAGACAAACTTGATATTTTAAAATATCGTCCAGAAAAGACAGTTCACTTATATGATTGCGATGGATATCTTAACTATATGTTTTCACATATGGTCCCTTCAACAGGATACATTAAAGATTACATCTTAAGACTATATTCCCCAGGGATGATTATTCAATATCCACGTGCGGAATGTAAAGGTACGATCCCACCATTTGAGGACGCTCCAACATTTGGAAAAACACTTAAAGAATCTCATGAATGGAGTTTAATCACAGGAGCTGATACAGTCGCAGGTATTAATAAACATATTTCAAAAGATGGTATTGTTGATTTTATTCAACTTTGCGAAGCACGTCACAATAGAATGCTTTGCGAACTTGGTTCAATGATTCAAGATGATATATCTAACATTCGTTTGATTTGTATTGCTGGACCATCTAGTTCGGGTAAAACAACTTTTGCAAATAGATTACGTATTGAACTTCTTTCAAGAGGAATCAATCCAATACGTATATCAATTGATGATTATTATTTGCCAAAATCACAAGTGCCAATTGATGAAGATGGAAAACCAGATTTAGAATCAATCGAGGCTCTTGATATTGACTTATTTAATAAAAATATGCTCGACCTCATCAGTGGTGAAAAAGTTCAATTACCAAAATTTGATTTTAAGGTTGGAAAGAGAGTTCCAGGAAGAATATTACAAGTTTCAGAAAATGAGCCTATTATTATCGAAGGAATTCACGCTCTTAACGACCGACTTACTACACTAATCCCAAAACACCAAAAATTTAAAATTTTTATTGCTCCACAAGCACAAATTGGACTTGATAACCATAATCCTGTCTCAATTACAGATTTACGTTTATTAAGACGTATAGTTAGAGATTACAAATTTAGAGGTACATGCGCTGAAGATACAATGGGTATGTGGCCAAGCGTGAGAAGAGGCGAATTTACTTGGATATATGACACACAAGAAGGCGCAAATTATGTCTTTAATTCGATGCTTTCTTATGAACTTTGTGTCATGAAAAAATATGCGATGCCATTATTACAGGAAATTGATCGAGATAGTCAGTATTTCCCAACTGCAGAAAGATTGCTCAGAATGCTTAAATATTTCGTCGATCTTCCTGACGAATGGGTACCATGCAATTCACTAATGAGAGAATTTATTGGTGGTAGTTGCTACGCAGATGTCTAAAACAATAGCCCTTGAATGATAAAAAAGTTCAGGGGCTTTTTAATTGAAATTATTTCTTGAAAAATGATTGTTCGTGTTCGGCCATTATTTGTATTAATGGGTAATATGTTTTTCTAAGAAGTAAATAACGCTTTGCTTCTTCTTTTGAAATATTAGAAAGATAAATTTTTGCAAATATTTCTTCAAGTCTAAAAAACGAAGCATATAGATTAAGCAAAGTTAAATGAAGAAAATAATCACTTCTTGAATAAATTAATATTGGTGAAGAGTGAGCTATTTCACTAGCCATTTCATATGTTTTAGAATAATTAGAAAGATTAGCTAATTTTTCCACTCCATCACGGAAATTAAATTTAAATCCTTCTACATTACTAGCCCCTTCAATAGAAGTAAGCCAAC
>CAVIPP010000087.1:0-5445 GCA_963644615.1 Oscillospiraceae bacterium | reverse complement strand
CGCTGATGGAATACTCTTATCTATTAATAAACCAACAATCACATTAGACGATAATATTCGAGTAAAAGAACTTATCTTTGAAATAGATGGTAATAAATCTACTTATTACTTATTAGCGATCTTTGATACATCTAAGTTAGAAGAAAATCAAAAATATCATCTATTACTTGCTGATAATTTTATAAAGGAAATTAACCATGAAGTATAAGTTTCCTTATAAATCACATTTCCAAAGGAATTTTTGGATATATATTGTTCTTATCAGTGTTTTGACAACTCTTTATCTTTTCACTGTTAAAAGCAAATCCGCATTAAGAAAATATCAAAAATTTAATATATTTGTCGCTTGTGGAAAAATTGATTCAGATCCATTTAAAGAAAAAATTAATAGTTATATCGATAACGATACAATTAAAAATGTTGTCATCAATTCATGTAATCCAACTCTAACTTCATATTACACAATGTATTCAACATTTGGATTAGAAGATGCTGATATATTGATTTTAAATAGTAATTACATTGTTGAGACTGATTTAAAGACTCATTTTATAAGTTTTGATGATACGTCTACTTATTTTTCTGATACAAATTTTAAAAATAACAATATTCATTATGGTCTTGAAGTGTATAACAATAATAGCGGTTACTTAACACAATATATTACTTACGAGGCTGACACATCATATTATCTATTCGTTAATAATTCATCAAAACATTTACTTGGCTTTTCAAAAGATGGGGAAACTAATTCGGTTAAGAAAGTATTAGGAGGTATTTTTAATGAGCAAAAAAGTTAAAGAAAAAAAGATTAAAAAACCTACCCCTGATTTTTTAATTGAGCAACTACCAACAACAAGGAAAAAACAATTTTTTGATATTTTAAAAAATGAATGGCGAACAATTCTATTGTTGGGCGTTATTTTAGTTATCTTTTTTATCCCATTTATTGTTTCTAATATTTTTGAATATGGTTTTATGAGTGGAACTTCAGATACGATTAGACAAAATTTAGAGGCTGAGGGAAAAAGCGCTGAAGAAATTACTAGCGCTATTAAATCACAAATGAATTCAATTCATCTATTGTTCACAGCGATAAACATTGTTTGCTTTATGATTTTTTCAATCGGTTTAGCGGGAGTCTCTAGAATTATTAAATGTTTATCCTTTGGTGAAGGCGTCATCTTTAAAAGTGATTTCTTTATTGGCGTTAAAAAATATTGGAAACCATTTCTAATTGTTGGCTTTTTCGCAGGGCTATTTTATTTTCTCATGACTTATACAAGCGCAATGATAAATGCTTTCAGTGTTACTAACTCCTCACTAGCAATTGTCAACGGATTAACAATAGGATTTTATTACGCTATCTTAGTTCCTTTATTTCTATTTTCGCTCTCTCAAGCAACGCTATATAATTTACCTTTTTTCAAAAGTGTTTCGAATTCTATAAGGTTTATTCTAAATAAATATTATATTTCGATTATTTTTTGTATAATACTTTATGCGATAAGTTTTTTAACTTATATCATCTATCCGATTATTGAGATAATATGCTTCATCGTTGTTATTATCTTCATAGTTCCACTTATCGTACTTGCGTTCCATTTATTCGCACTATCACTATTTGATAAATACATTAACAAAGATTATTACCCTGAAATTCATAAGAAAGGGTTATATATAAAAGAAACTGATTGCGATACACTTAAGGAGAAATAAAATATGGCAACACTATCATTTAAAAACATTAACAAGATTTATGATAATCATGTTCAAGCAGTTTTTGATTTTAATTTAGAAGTAAATAATAAAGAATTCATTGTCTTTGTTGGACCTTCCGGATGTGGTAAATCCACAACACTTAGAATGGTCGCTGGTCTAGAAGATATTACTAGCGGTCAACTCTTAATTGATGGTGTTTATGTTAATAACGTAGTTCCTAAAGATAGAAACATCGCAATGGTTTTCCAATCATATGCTCTTTATCCACATATGACTGTCTATAATAATATGGCTTTTGCTTTAAAACTTAGAAAAGTTAGAATGCCAGTTTATTTAGCAAATGAAGAAGCAGACGCAATTAGAGAAGAAAATAAAAAATTATTCTCTCAAATTAAGAAATTAAATCGTCAAATTAAGAAGAAAAATGAACCTAAAGAATTACTTGAAGAACGCGATGCAATTTTCGAAACAATTTTCGCAAATGAAGAAAAAAGAAAAGCATTGCTCACTCAAGTTGTCGGTATTAGTGAACTCGATATCAAAGAACTAACTAAATTAGGTAATCAACTCACTTATGAGATTCAAACATTCACTAAAAATGTTGAACGTCTTAATAAGAAGATTGAAAAACTAGAAGCAGATAAAGTTGCTTTGGAAGCGAACGAAAAATTAGTTGCAGAAAAGAAAACTAAAAAATTAGAAGAATTAAATGGCAATATTGTTGCTGTTAAAAATCATATCAAGATTCTTGAAGAGAGCATTGCTCAAAAAGAGGATCAATTCAAAAAGACTGAAAATGAATTGGATCATTTTAAAAACACAGAAGTCCCATTAGAAGAAATGAGAAAACATAATGCTTATGAGATTGCTCTTGAAGTTTATAAAGCCGCTAAAACGCTTGGTTTAACAACATATTTACTTAGAAAACCTGCTGCTCTTAGTGGTGGTCAACGCCAAAGAGTTGCTCTTGGTAGAGCTATCGTTCGTCATCCAAAGGTATTCTTAATGGATGAACCATTATCTAACTTAGACGCTAAACTTCGTGTCCAGATGAGAAATGAGATTTCAAAGATCCATGAATCTGTCGGCGCAACGACAATTTATGTTACCCATGACCAAACTGAAGCTATGACAATGGCTAATCGTATTGTCATTATGAAAGATGGCTATATTCAACAAATTGGAACACCAAAAGAAGTCTATAATGATCCAAGCAATATGTTTGTGGCAGGATTTATTGGTAGCCCAGCCATGAACTTCATTAAAGGTAAACTAGTCGGTGACAAATTTGTCGTCGATGGTGAAGACAAAATTAATATTAAACTTTCCAAGAAAGACGTCAAAGTCTTAGAAGGATATGAAAATAAAGAAATTTATTTAGGTGCTAGACCTGAATCAATCTTCCTTAAAGACGATATTAATAACACAAATCCAACAAATTCACTAAAACTTAAGTGTGATTTTGCGGAAATGCTCGGTTATGAATTATTACTTTATACTTACGTGAATGGTCAAAAATTAATTGTTAAAACTTCCACGAAGTCTGATATTAAGACCCATGACACAATGGAAATTGCATTCAACGAAGATCTGCTTTATTTCTTCGACGCAGAAACAACCGCTAGAATCAAATAATTTTTATGAACAATAAATATAAATGTATTCCATTTTGGAGTTGGAATGACGAGCTTAATGAAGACGAATTAGTCAAACAAATTGAATGGATGCATAATAACGGCGTAGGCGGTTTCTTTATGCATGCCAGAGGGGGACTAACTACCCCATATTTAGGTGAAAAATGGTTTAAATGTGTCAACGCATGTCTAAAGAAAGCTAAAGAATTAGACATGGAAGCATATGCTTATGACGAAAACGGCTGGCCAAGTGGCTTTGTCGGAGGAAAGCTTTTAGAAAATCCTGAAAATTCTGACTACTCTGTCACTTATAAATATGGTGAATATGATAAGGATGCAGTCGCTAGCTTTTTAGTTAGTGATGCTTCTATAAAAAGAGTTAATAGTGGTAACTATGTGATGAATATCTATTTAAATAGAAGTAAATCAACAGTGGATATTCTTAATCCAAAAGTTGTTGATCAATTTATTGCTTTAACTCACGAACAATATAAGAAAAATGATGAGGTCGGAAATCTAAGAGGATTCTTTACTGATGAGCCTCAATATTTCAGATGGGGGACCCCATTTACTTTTATGCTCGTCGACTATTTTAAGACTCATTATAATGAAGACGTTTTTGATAGAATTGCATTACTTTTTGTCTCAAAAGAAGGTTATAGAGATTATCGCTATAAATATTTCAAAGCATTACAAGATTTAATGCTCAACAATTATTCAAAGAAGATTTATGATTGGTGTGATGCGAATAACTATAAGTTCACTGGACACTATGTCGAAGAGAATTCTTTAGGATACCAAATCATGTGTTGTGGTGGCATCATGCCGTTTTATGAATATGAGCACATTCCAGGTGTCGACCATCTTGGTAGATGGATTGGAAAGTCCGCGGTTAGTAAACAACTTGGCTCAGTTCTTTCTCAACTTGATAAACGTCAAGGTTTATGTGAAATGTTTGCCTGTGTCGGTTGGGACACTACTCCAATAGAACTTAAAAAAATAGCTGATTTTTACATGGTTGATGGCATCAATTTGATGTGTCAACATCTCCTCCCTTATAGTGAACACGGGCAAAGAAAAAGAGATTATCCTGAACATTATTCAAAAATAAATCCATGGGTGGAAAAAGCCTTTAAAACATTCAATGACCACTTTAGTGAAGTTGGTGAAACTATCTCTAAAAGTAGAGATATATGTAATGTTGGATTATTTTCACCTATCCGCACTGCTTATTTTGAATATCAACGTGACCAAGAGGCTACAGGATTTAATATTTCTGAACTAGAAAACGATTTCGTTGATGCAAATCAGAAATTCATCACGAATGGTGTAAACTACCATTTGCTAGATGAAGTCATTATGGGTAAGCACGCTCATGTGGAAAAAGATAGATTAGTCGTTGGCCATGTAAGTTATAAATACATTGTCATTCCAAAAGGAACATTGACCATGGATGTCTCTACAATGAAATTATTTAAAGAATATGCCCTTAATGGTGGTAAGTTCTTACTTCTTGGAGATAGACCAACTTATCTTGAAGGTAACGAATTCGTTCATGATTATATTTCTTCAAATGTATCATTCGAAGAGATTTATAATGACCAGCCTTATCATTCAACGTTTACTGACAATATTCAATTAACATATCGAATTAGCGATGATGGACAACCATTCTTCTTTGTAACTAATTGTGGTTCAAATGAAGACGATGTTACAATCACCCTTCCTAATTATTCTTCTTTTGAATGTGAAGGTGAAGTTATTTCTAATACAGTTCATCTAAACGTTGGAGAATCTAAGATATTACTTCCTAGCACAAAAGAAATTGATAAAAAGATAGACTTAGACACAATTCGATTAGGCGAAGAATTTGATGTTTTGGGAGAACCAACAAATTACATTACATTAGATTATCTTTCTTATTCATTTGATAACAAAAAATATTCATCAAAAATGCACCACATGGGTGTCTTTGATCAAATTTTAAAATGTCGTTACCAGGGCAAACTTTATTTAAAATATGAATTTACGATTAAAAATCTCACAAATAAATATGAAGCCCTCATTGAAGACTGTCACACTTTAGAAG
>CAVIPP010000086.1:0-5501 GCA_963644615.1 Oscillospiraceae bacterium | reverse complement strand
GACTACGAAACGATGATCCACGAAGGTCGCACCCTTTAGGGTGTGGCTAGTTCACGCTGATTCTTAGGCTTCAACCTCATCCGAGCTTTCCGCAGTTGTCTCAGAAACAACCTCATCCTTAGTATAATTGAGCGGAAAGAAGTCAGAAAATGCAAACTTAACAGCGCGAACAGAATTCTCTACGGTATTATGTGTGTAATTAATGGTATCTATATTAACCGGTTTGACATCAGTTAAACGATAACGCCGATATGTATTCTCGGTATCATTTAATTTATGAATAAGGTCAACGTCGAAAGTAGCAGTTAATGTTTGTGTAAAGCTTTTAATAGCAGCAGCATCAATAGAAGACGGAACGAATTGAATCGGCGCCGCATTCATATACATCCAAGCTAAGAAAAAGTTCTCAATAATAGAAATCTGAGTATCAAGAAACTTAACTGTAAATGTTCCTTCCTGTGGCAATACCATAGAGTTCTTAAGAACCGTTTTAGTAACACCTGGGTTAACTTCACCATATAGTTCACCTAATCTAATAACACCTTCGCCACCGTGTTCAATATTGGGTAGGTCAATACTATCTAGGTAAAAGTTTACGTCTTTAGTAAAATCAGAAAATGCTAATAATTCTTCATATGGCATGCCTAGTTTATAATATGCCATAAAAATATTATCATCTAAATCAGTAAATGGATTATTAAAGAAAACAGTAAGATGAAAATCTGTAGTTCTGGAGAAGCGATAACGCATCCCCTGAGATAATGCAGAACCTTCAGCGGCTCTTAAATTATTAATAAATTCTTTTAATAGGTTTCCCATTTATTATGAATCAGAGTTCACACCTTTATCAAACTTACCAGCAATTACGAATGCTTTAAACCGACCAGCAGTTATGTAACCAGTAGAATCTTCACTATATAAATTTGATTTAATCAGGAGTTCACAACTATTAGCATCTATCGTTCTAACATCCATGAATACCTGAGCATTATTTTTAGTTTTATCATAAACCGTCACTGAAAGGTTATCAGTTCCTAGATTATGATTCAGAATCCAAGAATAATAATACTGAGTTTTCGGCCATTCTGAAGTTGTTTTCGAAGTTCTGTTTATCGCGCCATTAGTTTCAACATAGAATAACGGATCATTACCAGATGTAGAAATATTACGATAGTAGCAAGATTCAAATGCCCATTTTAATTGCCACCAAATAGTATTTGCAGAAGTTTGGCTAGATTGCAAATCACATACATCAGTATAAATGTCAAAAACTAGGTATTTCTGTTGTGATAAAACTGGAACTTCGAATGCAATAGAACCACCACCAAATACTGATTGTCCATATTCATTTACTGTAGTATTAGCCCATTCCGAATTAAAGACAGTAACTGTTGGGGTTTCATCATCTCCACCAAATTCGTCATTGGTAACACGATAAACTATCTGGGTATTACTATGTGACCATGTATATTGATCACTTTCATTAGTAGAACCATTTATTCCATTAGGATTAGAAAGTGTAATAAATCCGCGAACCTTTGTAAGTTCAACAATTTCACCATTTAACCGAGAATCACTAGATTCGCTTACTGTATCATCTTCAAGGATATTACGAACAATACGAGTTTGTGTAGTTTGTTCAATAGTAACCCATTTAAGATCGGTTAATTTAACACGAATTCTAGCCCAGTAAGGTTTTGCTGGAGAATATGTAATGGTAGCGCCTTCACCATTGCTTGGGCGTAATGGCCAATTAGAATTAGATTTAGTTTTAGTTAATGTATAGTAATCAGTTGGCCACTTTGCTCCTGTTTTCTTAGGACAGATGTAATGTTGGAAACCAACTAATGCACCAGAGGCAGACGGTTTTCCTTCGGTTGTAAATCGTGGAAGCTTTGGCCAATAACGAGCCGTAGCAGGAACATCCGTAATATTAGAATCATCACTAAAGCAATATGGAAACATATTGCCTCGAGAATTAACAGTATTCTGAAGAAAGTTATGTTCTAAACAGGTTCGTAGGTAATTGCCTTTACCTTTAACAATACTAGTAGCAGATTCTTTTGCTGAAGCATTATTACGTTCTTTAGTATTAGCATCTTCCCAACCATAAATGAAATCAATACCTCTAAAGATTTCATTGTTAATGTAGGTTTTAGAAGTATTACCAGTTCTACCAAAATTATAATCGATTAGTGTACTTTCGGCCATTTAGAATTAAACTCCTTCCTTTAATACATATGCATGGAAGCTAAAGCAGGCACCATGGTTTTTATTAGATGTAGTTGTTACTACTGAATCAGCAGACGTATTAAACATCATTTGTGAAAAGCTTTCAATATTAAAGTTCGTTCTATCGATATACTTCTGAGTAATATCACCTTCAACATAATTGAATACAGAATTCATAGATAAACCAGTTTGTGTATCAGGTCCTTTATAATCATCTGTATCAAATAATGATTTAAAATCGTTAATACCATCACGTGTAAGATTTAGTGCTTGTTCGGCCGGACGATAACGAACGATTGCAGAATTAGATGGAAGATTAAGAGAAAGCTTTTTATTTAGAGTGGTTGCTCCTGTCCAAGGTGCATCATAAATTATAATGGTATAACGGACACATTTATCTGCAACTACTCGATCAGTAAATGAAATCTTCGTCTTAGTATATCCAGGATTGGACTCCGCATTAATAGAAGTGCCAGAGTCTTTAACTAGAGTATAGTCGTCACTTAATAAACCGATTGTAGTATCCAAAGAAACCTGTTTAACAATTATGTAACCGGTTGAAGATAATCCAGATTGAATTGGAAGTTCAACATTACAAATAAGCATACCGGTCGAAGTTGGCGTGAATACTAATTCACAGAACGGATTTGCTACAACTGCTGGAGTTTGTGTACTAGGAGAAAGCGGATCCTCTTGAGTAAGCTGATTATTGGCCCAATTTGTCGAGAAGTATCGAAGTTCTTTATTATCCCGATCAGTATCGTAAATGAAATAAGGAAGCAATGACCGTTTAGCAGAATTTTCATCATCTAATGAGAATTGATTAGAAAACACTATTGGGTTTAATGATAATACCATTGCATGTGAGGGCACAATACAGGCTTTAGATGGAGATTCAGAATCTTCAGCTTGTGTTGAATAATCTTCAATAAGGCCATCATATTCAGAACCATCAAGATAAACCTTCTTAGTCCATTCATTTTCAGCACGTTCCCAACCACAACGATAATCCATTAATACTTCAACAGATCCAGATGCATGGACAATGGTCTTATAATTAGAAATGTTTACTCGCGCGTCAAATATACCAGCCGCTGATCCTTTATAGCTAGACAACCAAGGCATTCTAACCATACCATTGTACTGGATCTGAATTGCCTCATATAATTTTTTACCTACTACACCATTTCGATAGAAATCAATAGTAGCCGGTTTTTCATCAAAGCTAGTATTAAGGGTTCCGACATATTCTTCATTGTTAATTCGGATGCTTCCATTAAATTGGTAATTACGATTAGCCCAATCAATAACCAACCGAGCTTTCATTGCATTAGTATCAGCTTCTGTAGCAAGATCAAACCCGGTATCATATTCTAAAATAGTCTTCGTAACATTATCGGTCGGGTGGTAACGAGTGGTTGAATCGAAGAAGCTCTTACCTATGTTTTTACCTTCAATAGCTGAAAGGAAATCATAAGATCCGTTTTTAACCATTGTACCTACATACCCATCAGACCCTTCAGCAACTGTAGCAGTATAATCAATATATGCTTTTTGAACCGTTGTAGATGATTCTGAAACTTCACCACGGCTGCTAAGTTTAGAAAGGGCGAAGCTTTCAAATTCAACTTCTGGGGAAATCGAAGTAGGTTTTAAACTTGAAATACCAATAAAGTTTAAAAGAACATATTGGTTGGAACGATTATTTAACTTCTTAAAAGCATCTAGAGATAACTGTTGTTGAGACCCACTTGCACTTGGTGTTTTATAAATGAATTCAAATACTAAGTTAATTGAACCATTTTCACGGTCTTTACTAGTAATCGGAATTTCTGTAATAGATCCGAAACCAAAGTCTGTATTGCTTTCACCAGTTCCAGAAGAAGTTAAAGTAATAATATCAGAATCTACGATATCCGTATCATCAGCTCCAAAGCATGTTCCTGGAACCTTAAAGACGTTCGTATATGGCATAGTATAATCAGCAGAAACTTCAAAGAAGTTCTGGATCATTGCATATATTGACCGAATGGAAGAAGCGGTAGAAGATGTTTGATTTACTGTTTTGATTTCGGAAAGTGTAATAGGAACAATTACCTGGACAGCACCAAGGTATTTTGTTATTTGAGCACTAGTGCCTAAAGGTTCAGTAATTGTTCCTTTTTGGCGTAGACCCATACGTTTAGAAAATGATTTCTCCTTTATGTCATGCCACCAAACATCAAGGCCAACTCGATCGTCATAAATGTATCCAAGCCAATTAATATTATCATCAATACTATTTGCAACCATCTCATTAACTGCTGGATTTTCAGCAGTGCCATATGGTTTCCAATAATCAACTAGGCCAAAGATATTAACACCAGCTTTAGTAAATTCAGTATATAAAACCGGCCGCGGAGTTTTATTATGATCATCAGTGAAACGTCCGATTACGTAAGAATTACCCTTGATATAATTATTTCCTTCTTTAACTGCGCATTGAGGAACTAAACGTTTAAGATTTGTGGTATCATAATCTTTAGTTGTAGTAACTTTAAGACCTTCAGGAGCAATCGAATCCAATGCTAAGAATTCAGTATCAGTGGTTTCTACATTAGCACTCAATGAGTTAATTGATGAAGTTTGTGCTACAACTGCAAATTGAGAATAAAGTTTCTTAATTTCAGTAAGAGGTTTAACCGAATTTTTAAGTTCTTCGGCATCCCAAGAACCAACACCATTAATAATAACCCAGGAATACTTATCATTGCCATTACTGTCTTTACCACTGTAAACCGACTTAAACATTACTGAGGAATATTCGTCCCATTCTAAGTCATTAGTAACGTATAATTCAGATGCAGTATCCCATTTAATACCATCTGAACAATAGAAGTTAGGGCCGCCTTGAATATAATCAAAATCAGGATCGCCTACACCGGATGAGTTATTATTATATGGAAATATTACAACCTTAGGGTTAGCTCGAGAAGAATAAATGCCAGATTGCTCATTACGCGTCCGAGACGTCTTACCACGCATAATAGCAACGCATAAACCAATGTTCAACCTTGCTGAGGGGAGGATAATATAACAATCTTCTTCAACAAGATTGTATTGCCAGATCCCACCAGAACTTGTCACACGAGAATTTGTCCAGACAAGGTTGCAACTATCATCAACGGATAAAAAGGACCCAATATCGTTTCGGGTAACACGTAAGTCTGATGCGATTGTTTTAATGTCTTTGTATGCCATCGATGAATATATGCTTGCTAACTTTCTAT
>CAVIPP010000085.1:0-5522 GCA_963644615.1 Oscillospiraceae bacterium | reverse complement strand
TTATAATTCAATTTATGAATTACATCCTATACGGTAGTCAATATCCTCGTATCGCTAGACACATAAAAAAGATTCTTAAAGAGCGTCTTAAAGAACCTGATGATTTTAATGTTACGAAGTGGGACGCTAGTGAAGACGATGTTGATGAAATTATATCAGACATGTCGCTTTTACCTCTTGGCTACGATAGGAAGGCGATACTCATCGATAACGCTGATTTTCTTGGTAATAATGGTGATAAAAAAATTCTTGAAAAATTTACTAACGAAACCAAAAATGATGATTCTATCGATGTTATTTTTATTTTAAGAGATTCATCTATCAATGAGAAATGTGAACTAGTTAAAAGAATAAATGCAGAAGGAGAAGTCGTTTCTTTTAAAGATATATCTAAAGAAGAATGGCCTATCTTTATTAAAAAATATTTTATTGATCGAGGCACAAGCATTGATGTAGATGCAATAAATGAACTGAATAGTCGTGTCCACGGCGATTTAAATTTGTTTTTTAATGAAGCGAATAAACTGATTTTATATAAAGACCATATTTCATTAATTGATGTGACCTTACTTGTTTCAAAGCCACTTGAAGACGATGTTTTTCAAATATCAAACGCTTTGTTTAGAGGAGATAACGCATCCGCACTTGAAATATATCGAGATTTAAAACTTCTTGGAAACAAACTTACGGATAGTCTTATTCCTTTACTCGCTTCTCAGTTTAGATTTATTTCTGAAGTTCGCTTTTTAGTTAAAAGAGGATTATCTAACACTGATATTGCATCTGAATTGGGTGTCAATGAATTCCGTGTCAAATACGCGATTAGAAATTCAAAATATTTATCTCCTCGACAAATTGCTCATGTCTTAGATGATTTATTTTATTTGGATTACCAAATAAAAAGCGGTCAAATTGACCGCTCATACGGATTTGAATTGTTCTTAATTAATTTTCCGAATTAGAAATAATTATTTAATAGTATTCACTAATTTTGTTAATGAAGATTTTTTACGTGCAGCGGTGTTACGAGTATAAACTCCATCAGTAACGCTCTTATCGATTAGCTTTAAAGCAACTTTAAGAGTTTCTTCAGCTTTAGCGACATCTTTTGCTTTAACAGCAACACGAACTTTCTTTGATTCAGTTGCGATTCTTGAACGAACGCTGACATTGTGTTGTCTAGCTTTTTCATTAGTTTCAATTCTCTTCATTTGTGATTTTATTTGTGCCATTTTTGTTTACCTCAAATTTATAACGTGTATAAGTTTATCAAACTTAAATACCATTAACAATCTTTATTTGTCTTTTCTAAATCTAGAATTTCTTTAACAAAGTCATTCACGTTGACTAAAACCCCATATTTATCCATTGGAATTGTGATTTTAAATGTCTCATTAATTGAGTTGACGAGTTCAATGTAAGACATTGAGTCACCTCCTAAATCGTTGATCCAATGGTCGTTATCGTTAATTTTTATACTTGGAAGTAGTAGCGTTTTTTCAAATAGTTTTCTCACTAATTTATTGACTGGTTCAATTTCTTCTTTTGAATAACCTTCAATTGGCTTCACTTCTTTTTTCTCATCAAAAGTGACGAATGCATTGTGCTTATTTTTTAAAAGTTCTTTGAGTGCAAAACGTTTAACTTTCATTGATGCAGTTAAAGGAAGTTTGTCTTTAGAGATTAAAAATTCATCAACTTTCTTTTCACTAGCAAGTGAATCATTAATTTCTTTTGTTTTCTTTTTTATTTCTAATAAGACATCATCATCGACATCGTTTTTAAGTTCAAATACACAGGTAATGCTCTCGTGAGTAGTGTGTCCTTTTTTAATTCCAACAACACAAACTTCAGCGATATGAGGAATTTCTTTAAAATATCCTTCGATTTCATCAGGATAAATGTTCTCTCCGTTTTCATTAATGATGACGTCTTTGATTCTTCCTTTAATATAATAAAATCCATTTTCATCAACACTAGCGATATCGCCAGTTTCTAGATATCCATCTATTAAATTTGGAACTTGTTCTACCCCATTAATTATTTCTCGAACATGAGTAATATTTGATTTTATCAAAAGTTCCCCAGTATCTGGATGAAGTTTAGTTGTATTTTTTAATGCGTATTCTACACCAAATAGTGGGCGGCCAATACTACCTTTGAGTCGATATTCAACTTGACTAGATAATTCAACAGAAGTGACACCAACCTCAGTCATTCCATAGCCGTTATATAAAGGATAGCCAATTCCATTAATTGTGTTTAATGTGTCACTTGAAATATAGCCGCCTCCAGAAATACAAAAACGAATTTTGTGACCAAGCAGTCTATCTTGAAGCGATTTAATTGCCAAAAAACTAGCAGCCATACCCGCTTCATCTTTAGAAATCTTATGAGTATTAAAGGCAATCATCTTTGACACTATTTCAGCTTTCTTTTCACCTTCTAAGTTTGCTTTACGTATGACATTTTGAGCGATGTTATCCCAAAATAGTGGAACACCATAGACGTGACTAACATCGCATTTTTGACATGTCGACATGATTTCTTTTGGAGAATTATCTTTGATAAAAACGATATTTTTTCCAAAAAATGTATACCATAAGAAGACGGCAACAAAACCAAAGATGTGGTGGAAAGGTATGAACGCTAAAATGTTTATTTCTTCCGGATACATGATGTCTAAAGTTGTTTCAGGCATTGAAATAGCCGAGGCAATTTGATGGCACATATTTTCACCATTAAAAATCATTAATTTAACTTCACCGGTTGTGCCACTTGAACAAAAGACAACTTCATTTGCCCAAGATTCTACAAACTTATTATTCTCTTTAGCATCCTTCAAAGAATGATAATTTATTGTTTTAAAACCTTCATATTCAAAAATGTCTCCAGTCACAATAGCGGATGCATTTGATTTTTGTAATAGATGAAGAGTGTTTTCTTTTGCTAATTTACCATCAATTAATAAAACTCTTTTCCCCGACATTAATAGACCCCAAAAAATAAATGGCCATTCAGGGTTATTTTTAATTTTTAAGGCTACAAGTGAATTAAAAGGTGTGTCCGCTAATAAATAACTAAGGTGGCTGGCTTGCTTATAAGCAAGATCTCGATAATGTTTATATCGAATAGACTCTTTTTTACCTTTTTCATTTAAATAAGTTATGGCATTATTTTTTTTATATTTTTTATCAGTTGCGGCTAAAAATATATCTTTAAATGTTTTAGTAGTGTTAAGTAGATCGCTAGCGCTACTAAAAAAGTTTTTTACTTTTTCATATTCTTTATTCATATTTGATTGTCCTTATTAAAAAGATGAATTCATTTTATAATATCGTTTATTCAAAGTATATAAAAATAAGAAGCTGTTATTTAATAACAACTCCTTCATCTACATTTTCTCTAATTACTTTATTTGGTCCTATTTTAGCGTTTTTCCCAATTGTGACTCGGCCAATAATTTTTGTGCCTGCACCTATAACAACATTATCGCCAATGATTGGGTGACGTGGTTCTTTTTTAGAAGAATATCCACCTAAAGTAACTCCTTGATAAAGTGTCACATTATCTCCGATAATAGTTGTTTCACCAATGACGACACCCATTCCGTGATCGATAAATAGATTTTTCCCAATTTTACAAGCTGGATGAATTTCAATACCAGTTCTTATTCTGGCAAAATGCATGATAAGTTCTGCTAAAAATTTGAAGTGAATTTTATAAAAAAATCTTGCAACTTTATAGTGTCTAATACAAATAACAGATGGATAAAGGAAAAATATCTGAAAATTATTCCTACAAGCAGGATCTCTTCTTTTTATCGATTGATAATATTTTTCTTTCTTTTCCATATTTTAGATTTGAATTATCTTAATTATTTTTCAAATAAAACGCAAACGATATGATATACTTTTTAAGTTATGAAAAATATTGCTGATTATAAAATTATATTCATGGGAACCCCATCTATCGCTGCGATAGTTTTTGAAGAACTCATCAAGGAAGGTTTTAATTTTATTGGACTTATTGCGCAAGTAGATAAACCAACAGGACGAAAGCACACTCTAACTATGGTTCCAACCAAAGTTATCGCTAATAAATACAATATCCCTGTTTATCAACCACTTAAAATACGAAAAGATTATGAGTTTGTTAAAGAACTTCAACCTGATTTAATTTTAACAATGGCCTATGGCCAAATTGTTCCACAAGGGCTACTTGATATTCCTAAATTTGGTTGTCTAAATTTGCACGGTTCGTTACTTCCTTCTCTTAGAGGAGCGGCTCCAATCCAAAGAGCAATCATTAATGGCGAGAAAATTACAGGCATTACTTTAATGGAAATGGTCGATAAGATGGATGCTGGAAAAATGTACGCTAAAGAAGAAGTAGAAATATCTAGCGATGATAATTATTCATCACTATGTCTAAAAATGGCTAACGCGGCAATTAAAGTAGTTAAAGATAATTTATTAAATTATTTTCTTGGCAAACTAAATGGTGAAGTTCAAGATGAATCATTAGTCACTTTCGCTGATAAAATCTTACCTAATGAAGAAAAATTGTCTCTTGATTATTCGTGTAATGAATTTATTAACTATGTCCGTGGCTTAAGCGATGAACCAGGTGGATATATATTTATAGATAACAAGAAATTAAAAATATATCGCGCTACAAAAATAAATGATAATAAGGCTACAATTGGACAAATAAGCATTAATAAGGGTGTCTACTTACAACTTAAAGATGGATTAATTAGACTTAATGAAGTTCAACTTGAAGGCAAAAAAAGAATGGACGATAAGTCGTTTGCTAATGGTAACAAAGCCCTCGATAATTTAATCGCTAATTAACTTAAATGGATAAATTAGTTGCTTAAAGCAACTTTTTTATTTTCTTTCCAAAAGTTTTAATTATAATTAAAGTTATTAAAGAAAGGAGACAAAGAAAATCATGGATTTTGTCAAAAGAAATGTTAGCAAATGGATTGCAGCATTAATTGTTCTAACAGTTGGCATTCTTTGCATTGTTGCTGGTGCTAAACTTGGTGGAAGTAATATTAAAGAAGCTTATGATTCATTAAACGCAATATCAGTTATTCTTGGAGTTGTATTAATTGTCATTGCTTCACTAGCCCTTTGCTTTGCGCTTGGCTTTGTGCTCGTGTTTAAGAAATCACTTTTAATTACTGGTTTAAGTGCCTCTATAGTACTTGGTGTTGGTATTTCTTTAGTGGTCGCTAAATACGCTGGAAGTTTAATTAGCATCCTCATCACCATTGTTCCATACGTTTTAGTATGTGTTGGTGCGGTTATTATCGTTGATGCGATATTCACATTACTAAGAGCTATTTCTAAAAAGGCGATTAAAAAAGCTTTATTTGCTTTGATTTGTACTTTTTTACTTGGAACAGCTTCACTTGTAGTTGGATTCCTCTGCATGAGCTTTGGTGATAATGAACCTGTCATTGCCTATAATGTTCAATTGATCGTTTTTGGTGTTTTAGTAGCGTTATATGG
>CAVIPP010000084.1:3687-5608 GCA_963644615.1 Oscillospiraceae bacterium | reverse complement strand
TATGTCGAGTAGACAAGTCTCGACTGTCACCTCTCTTTCTTCTTAGTGAGAGGTTGGTCTCATTGCCCCTCACAGAACCCATCGTGCCCTACTAAGGCAATAGGCTCTTCAAATAATCTTATATATTCCAACACCAAATATCTTTGTATATTTTAGGTTCTACTATTGGAGTTCTCTTTAATATTTTATTGAATGTATTAACGCTCAATCTTCTCTGACTTCTTCTAAATATACTGCTTCTAAGAGCATATATTGTGTGAAAGTATATTTTGTATAACTCTTGTAACATACCATTTATTCCATAGTATGCATATAGCCCCGTTAATTTCTTATTGAGCAATTTTATTGTCTCTTTAAACTTGTATGCTCTATGTTCCTTAATCCATTTTGTTATTAATTTGTGTTTCATTTTTCTCTTTTTCTTACTCATTTTATGTCCAACACAATATTTTCCTGTTCTAGTCTTACCATTATAGTGCATAAATCCCAAGAAATCAAACGTTTCATTTGTTCCTTTAAATCTTCCGAAAGGTAGTATTCTTGTTTTCTCTTGTTCCATTTTAAGTCCGAACTTGGCTAATCTTTCTATTAGAATTTCATATACTTGTTTAGCTTCATTTTCATATTGGAACATTATTAGAAAATCATCTGCATATCTTACTAAATACGCCTCACCTTTTATTCTGGGCTTTATATACTTTTCAAAGTATAAATCAAGTACATAGTGTAGATAAACGTTTGCAAGTATTGGTGAAATTAATCCTCCTTGTGGTGTTCCTTTATCCGTTTTATGAAATTTTACCTCTTCCATGTAACCACTAATTAGAAACCTATTAACATATCTTAGAAATGCTTTGTCTTGGATGTCCTGTTCAAGAAATTTCATAAGCCATTTATGGTCTACATTATCAAAGAAACCTTTGATATCACAATCTAATATATAATTGACTTTGTTAATCATTATTCTTTGATTAATTTCCATTATCGCTTGATGACAATTTCTCTTTGGTCTAAATCCATATGAACAATCTAGGAATTTACATTCGTAGATTTCGTTTAATATGTTTGCCATAACGCCTTGCACTAACTTGTCTTCATATGCTGGTATTCCAAGTGGTCTTAATTTACCATTTGCCTTTGGAATGTACGTTCTTCTTACTGGTAACGGTTTGTAACTAAATTTCTTCATACGATTGATTAGATTTTCTAGATTGTTTTCTAAATTCATCTCATATTCATCTTTGCTTACTTTATCAATTCCACTTGCTTTGTTTCTTCGTTGTTTCTCATGTTGCTCTTTTAACGCTTCTTTATTAATAAAATGAATTAAGTTTTCTACTCTAATATTTCTTCGTGCATAGTATTTTATATCTTTTCGTTCATTTTCCACCTATTATTCCTCCTCTTGGGTTGTAAGTGTTTCTCTAAAGAAACGATTATTTGCTAGTCCCTTCGCTCAATGTTCGTTACACATTTCCTTACTACTATGAACTAGTCCGACTACTTATATATCTTTTGAATGCCTTGGGTTAACCAAGTCCTTGCACATTCATTACCTCCTACTATTGGCGATTTTAAACCTTTTAGACTTAGGAATATATAAGTCCTCTCAGGTACGTATATGATAACAATGTAAAACTCGCCATGTCCTAAAGACCCCGATAGATTTCTCATAATATCTCGCATAACGATATTACCGATGTTGCTTGCTATGTCGGTGACCATATCAGCATCTACTTATTTATCATTTTACGAGGCTCGATAACTTCACGCTTTCGCATTACGGCTCGAATTCTTGTCTGCCTACGCTTAAACCTAGTCTCACGATTTCGGCTCCAAGGCTAACTACTGGCTCCTTGCTATGGATTACCACGTTGGGTTTCCACCAACTATATCATATACGCCGAACTGACGCACCACC
>CAVIPP010000084.1:2148-3522 GCA_963644615.1 Oscillospiraceae bacterium | reverse complement strand
CCGTCTCTTATCTTATTATTAATCTAGTCTTAGAAAGTGGGGTCAATGAATCCATATAACCAGCATGATGAGATAATGGTATGTACTAAGAGTCAAACTAGGAAAGGAAGTATTATATGAAGTATGTTTTAGTACTAGATGTTGCTAAAGGTAAAAGTATGTTTATGTTATCATCTGATATTGGTGAAGTGTTATTAGAACCAACTGAATACATTCATAATAAATCATATTTTGAAAAAATAGATTCTTATATTAACAAACTAAATATCAAAGATAACTTGACCGTTGTCATGGAAGCAACTAGTATTTATCACAAATCACCAGAAAGATTCTTTAAAGAAAATAATTATCATGTTATTGTCTTTAATCCTCTTATTGGTAAAGAAATTACTAACACAATCAGAAAAACAAAAACTGATAAACAAGACTGCATTAAATTAACTAATTTATTTTGGAAAGGTAGTATTCCTGATAGGAATTACACCGAAGATGAAATTTATATTAAACTTAATGAATTATCTAGACAATATTATCACTTAGATGAAGGATTAACTCGTCATAAAAATCGTTATAAAGAATTATTACATCTATGCTTTCCAGAATTTGAATTATGTTTTAAAGATGGAAAAACATATGATTTAACTGCATTAAACTTTATCAAAGAATTTCCACATGCCTATATTATCAAAGATAAAAGAGTTGATGCACTTGCTTATAATATGGCTAATACAAATAATAGACATCTTAATTACTATAAAAGAAAAGCTAATATTATTAAAGAATATGCACTTACTTCTTACCCAGGAGTTAATAAAAATTCTAAAGATGTTGATAATTTAAAACAATTAGCCAATATTATTATTAATTTAACTGAACAAAAAGATGAAGTTAAAAATCAAATGATTAAACTTGCTAAAGAAACTAAAAATTTTGAATGTATTAATTCATTGTTTGGCATTGGAGAACTATCTGCATCTTTGATAATTGCTGAATTAAAAGACATTACTAGATTTAATAATATAAAACAAATTAATGCTAGTTGTGGACTTGATCCAACTATAGTTCAATCAGGTAAAAGTATAAATTACCATGGGCCTATTTCAAAACGTGGAAATAGATATGCTAGAAAAATTTTATTTAATTGTAGTCGAAATATTATTACTTTATCAGCAAAATGTGATAAAGAAAATTCAATATATGTTTATTACCAAAAGAAAAAACAGGAAGGTAAACATTTCTACGCTTGTTTAACTGCCTGTTCCACTAAACTAATAAGAATTATTTATGCATTATGCATGAATAATTCCCAACAACATAATTAGTTTAACATTTTATCTAATATATATCAACTTTTTAACACCAAATTTTTAAAAA
>CAVIPP010000084.1:0-1786 GCA_963644615.1 Oscillospiraceae bacterium | reverse complement strand
AAGACATCTGGTAATATGTCAAGATAAAAATTATGGAAGTTTTTAAATAATTTCTCCCTTACTAAATAAATTATTCCATGCTAAAAAGTGCTTAGTTCAAAACTAAACATTAGTTCGCTATAAAAACGAACTCAGTTTATTAAAGATTGAGTATTCGAGTCTAGAGGACTGTAATATTGATTTTTTCGCAGTAATCCAAAAATCAATCTAACTAGTTTACGAGCTGATAAAACGAGTGCACGTTTATGTTGATGTTTAGTAACTTCCTTAAATTTAGAATCATAAAAATTCTTAATAAAAGGAAAGTTCATTCTAGCACAAGAAGCAGTGGCCTCAATTAGGTAATAACGAAGAAACTTATTTGCATGCTGAGAAAACTTTTTATCTTCTTTTTCAAATTTACCTGATTGAGTTCTATTCCAGTAAAGACCTGCATATTTAGCTAAATTAGAATTGTGTTTGAAATAATCAATAGAACCAATTTCAGCTAAAATACCGGCAGCATAAACTTTACCGATACCACGAATAGAAAGCAAAGAATTATAAGCATTGGAATTCAAACCATTAACAGTATCTAAAATTGCCTTATCAACTTGTTTAAGTTCATTTTCTAGAAATCTAATTGTACTTAAAGAAGAAGCGACAGCAATATTGATACCATTATAAGAGGTTTGATCTAATCGATAAGAAGATCGAACTGCTTTGTTAAGTAAATCAATCTTCTCATTTGGGTTTTTAGTTCGATTTTTCCCAACTTTAGAAATTAAATCTAACAAAGAATCAACAGGAGTTTGTGCAATTTGATCTGGGGAGTCAAAGTTATCAAAAATTGCACAAGAAGTAGCACCAAACATATTAGAAAATGGTTTGTTCTTCTTGTCAGCAATAATTAAACCTGAGAAAGATAAATAAATGTTATTCATAACATAAAGTTTTTCTTTAACAAGGTTTTTAGCGATATGATATCTTTGTCTAGTTAAACGTTGAAGAGCAATGTATTGTGAGCCACGAAAAGGATGTAATGGTTTAGTTCTGCCAACTCTCGCGAAGTCGGCAAGGATATATGCGTCTGAGGGATCTGTTTTTTCAATATCAGAGAAACTGTCTTTATATTTAGCAAAATCATGAGCATTAATTTGATAAACTTCAGTATTGAAATTATTAAGAAATTCATGAGATGAAAAATAACAAGCTAAATGAAAAGAATACATACCAGTAGCTTCGCAAACAACAATAATTTTGTCAAAATAAAATTTATTATAGATATTTTTAATTTTGCCTATTGCTTCTTCACAACCATCAGGAGTGTTAGGAAATTTCAAATTGAAGAACTTATGTTGATCAAAATTTAAAACACAAATTTGATTTGATTGGAGTGAAACATCAACACCAATGAACAAAGAATTAGTCATAGATATCACCACCTTTCTGATTGAATTTTTGTGAAATATAATTGGCAACGATAACTCTAGCTTACTAGCTTACGACAACCTCGTTATTAGAATACATATTTTCTATTAGGGATTTGGATACTGCGAACTAATAAGAAAACAGAAACAGCATCTGAGTTAGAAGAAATATGACTAATAAGAAGAGAAACAGTCTTTCTGAGTAAACACCATAAAGGGTTACAAGGAGAGTTAGAATAGATCTCAGTCAAAAATATTTCAATAATATTTTAACACTAGAGTATCATAACCAATAAACAAATTTGTTAGTTAAAAACTAACTAGAAAGAATAATAAATTGTAAGTTGAAAATAACTTACAAAATATATTATACGAGG
>CAVIPP010000083.1:0-5886 GCA_963644615.1 Oscillospiraceae bacterium | reverse complement strand
TATCTATTTTATAGATAATGCTAGTTAATGCCTTAATAAATGATGAAAAAAATACTGGGAGATGTTGAATTTGCTTGGAGGAATGCTTTTAAGCCTATTTACTCGGGTAATCAAAAATAGGCCTAAAAACTCTTTTATGGTTTACAATGCAGTCATCCTTGGTTATGTATGCAAATGAAAAAGAAGTGATGAACCCCACAAGTAATTTCACCACTTCTAATTTCATCTAACTCAAATATTTTTAAAGAAATTATTCATAGATGATCGGAAAATCGAATGTTGTTGAACCAATTGATGTTACTGAATAATCTGCAAATGTTCCACCATCTAGATTGTTATTGTAGTATCTAAAGTTAATTTCAGTAATTTTAACATTATTAAATTTTACTAAGACATTTGTCATTTCATAACCACCATTAGTGTCACCATCAACCTCAACCTCGGTAGTTTTAGCTGTCGAAGCAAAATATCCACCTTTGCTAGCATCATAACTGAAATCAGAGAAACGACCAATAAATGTCATTGCTGTTTTATAATAATTAATCTGATATTCTTTCGAAGCATAATCCTCGGTGGTTTCGGTCTTTTTCCATTGATTTGTATTTGTATCATAAAAATAAACATATTTTTTGTCTGTGTTCCACTGAATATATTCTTCCTTGTCTTTGTAAACCTCACCGCTAGAATTATACGACGCTCCGTGAAGACCATCGTCATTAAGTTCCACTAAAGCGGTTTTCGTATTATTAATAACACAAGTATAAGTATAGTTGTTAAGAACATCTCCGAATGCAGCGTCCCATTGTTCGGATGTGATTTCAACACGTTGGCTTGTTGATGATTCTTCGCTACCAGATGTAGTGCTTGTTGATGATTCATTAGAACTACCACCGCAGCCAGCAAGTAGCGTTGCTGCGCTTAGTCCTAATATAAGATGTTTAATTTTCATAAATTTTTCCTCCATATAATTATATGAATTATAAAAGTATCAAATTGTATTACAAATAGTTTTTTTAATTACGTTTGAGCAACGTTTTACTAACCTCTTCTAATCTTCTTTAAGTCAGAGGTATGTTTATATTCCACTACTTCACCTTGACTCATGCCTTTAGATGTTAAGACATCATCGATAAGCATCTTAGCTCTTTTAACCGATAAATCAGATCTAACCTTAAAGAGTAACGGCACTTCTTTATATATAAGTTTATCCGAGGCATCGCTTACTGGAATGGTGCTATCTTTGTAATTAGTTGGTTTTAAAGCAAAATACATCTTAATAGTCTTACCTTCGATGGTTATCTTAATTAATAATTCTCCATGGAATCTAAATGAATCTCCAGCGATAGATACACGCGATTTAATACCATCATAGGCTAAGATGTAGGATTTAAGTTCATCATATTTATCCTGCACTTCTAATGGAGATTTAATCATCTTCTCGGCGAATGGTCGACGTATGATGCGAACTTTATCTTTCTTAAGCTTATCCATATCATCAGGAAGGACAATAACCTCAAGTCGTTCAATGACTTTTGATTCAGTAGTATTGCTCTTACTCTTCATTAAAGCAGGTACTTCATCAAGGTTATTTGCCTTACGAGCGCTTTTATTTTTAGCTATTAATTTACGGTATTTATCAATCGTATCAATGTTCTCTTCATTGAATTTATCATATTGTTTTTCCTTAACGATGGAATAATCACCCGTAATAGCGATATATCGTTCAATCTCAGTTCTTCTATTTTTTCCTTCAAAGCAGTCATAAGAGATGATGATAGCTACAATCGCCACAAAGCAAGCCAAACCAAAATAAGATTGAGCAAATTGGATGAAATAGCCTAGATAAGGAATATTACCACCTTTATAAATGCCAATCATGCTTGAATAGTCGACATAATCTGAGTCATCGGCAGTGTTATAGTCACCTCGAAAGACAAATTTATCCGCAAGTTCGATATTGCTCGTCGTAACGAAATGGTTATTAGAATCATAATAGCCAAAAGAGACGATACGATGAACAACCGTTGTCCCTTTCTTATTTTTATAGGCAACAATATCGTATTGCTTAAGTTCATTCTTTTCAGGCATCTTATATAGAAAAATCGTGCTACCTGCAGGAAACTGATCGTTAAGTTCGTTTTCCACAAGATATTTATTAACGGAATCCTTCTTTGACATCGAACCGCTGGTGATGGCAACTGGAACGACATTAAAATATTTAGTTGGGTTAGGCACGCTATTGACGGTGACAAGGAATAAGGAGACGCCAATTACTAAAGCGCTTATTGAAGAATCTATGATGATATTAAGTTTCCTTGATGTTTTGTTTTTCTTTGTATTCTTTAACTTCTTTAATAGCGATTCATCTTTTAGACCGAGAAGCGTTAAAGTATTCTCAGTATAAAAAAGTCCTTTAACTGCAAAGAAAAAGAACACGAAGACAATACAAGCAAAAATAATATAGATGATAAGAAAGAAGGTATCGTTCATAGGTTGTTCAATCAGGGCTTTTAATCATACGGCATGGGCCAGGTAAATTATAGACCCATGCCAGTATAAATAAAAATTGATTAGTTAATTTTCAACATATGCATAAAATGACACTGTAACGCACCACATACTATTTAATTCAGTCGCGTTCCATTCATTATTTTGCACAGATGACCAATTTGCATCAGTGATAGTATCCGCTTTGATGCTATTAATTAATTCTTTATATTTTGTATCAGTTGTTGGGCATTTACCAGCAACCCAGCCAAGCTCAGGAAGTGAATCGAAAATATCCTTATCATCTTCCCATGTAAAATCGTCAAAAGTGTATCTAATAGTGCCATCATCACTTGTAGCTGTTTGCTCAATCCCGCCATCAACGAAACCAATATAATCCGCTAGACCAGGTTGAATGGTTAGTTTAAATCTCTTAGTAACAGTTTTCCCACTTCCATCAGCAACACTCGGCACATTATGATGAGCAGAGAATTTAGTATAATCAGAATCTTTTACATATGTGACCGAATCTTTATCAAGAAGAATATAGATTTTATCATTGCCGGTGACAGTGATGCTACCAGCGCTAGCATAGCTGGCAACCTTAACGCCGATGTTGGCGCTATTAGTTGCAGTACCTGAATAAACCCAAGCTGCACTTGCTGTACCAACAAGGGCTAAGCAAGCAGTCGCGGTCAATAATTTGATTTTTGAATTTTTCATAAATTTATTTCGCCTTTGAATAATTAATCAGCAACAACAGCCTTGAAATTAACAGCGATGTTATAACCATCAACGTTACTAATCGCGTCCCATTCTTTGTTTTCGTCAAAATCAAGTGGAATAGCTTGACCAGTTATCATTAGAATTGCTGAATGATAAGATACTTTTTGTTCCAAAACAGTTTGATCCGTATATTGATTTGCCCATTGAAGTCCTGGAAGATTAGTGATTGGTTCACCACTTGTCCATGAATAAGTAAAATCAGTAGAAATGCTACCATCAGATGCGGTAGTCGAAGAAACGCCATCAGCAAATTTAACAAAATTAGCTAAAAATTTACTAATAATAACTTGATAAGTTAGAGTTACTGTTTTTGTAGAATCAGTAAATTGTGTCGGTTTATTATATGTTGCTACAAATGGAATTGTTGAATCTTCTTTTGTGTATGTAACTGAACCTTTATCTAAATATACGCGGAGATTACTTTGACCGCTGACATCAATACTTCCAGCATCAGCATAGCTAGCAACCTTTACGCCGATGTTGGCGCTATTAGTCGCTGTGCCTGAATAGACCCAAGCTGCACTTGCTGTACCCACTAAGGCTAAGCAAGCAGTCGCGGTCAATAATTTAATTTTTGAATTTTTCATAAATTTCTCCATTTATTTAAAATATCCCAATAAGGCACGAACCTATTGAAGGAAGGGGTGGTTCATGCCTTAGTTAGGAAGTTGTAATTTAGCTAATTAGGCAACAGTAGCAGTGAAATTAATTTCGACAAGGTTACCCACGTCGATATCTTGGTTTTTATCCCAAGAATCGCCAACACCTGTGCCATTTAAACGAGTAATTAGATCTTTGTATTTGGCTTCATCAGTGTAGGCTGTATCGTATGTTTTGCCTGCATCAGCAACATACCCATCGCTATCAGTTTCCCATTCAAGTGCTGGAAGAGTAATTGCAGTTCCACTTTCCCAAGTAATAGCTTTTGAAGTGCGAATAGCGTTATTATCACTATCGTTTGTAACATTATTGTTAATATTTGTATCTGAAAATTTAACCACTTCCGCTAAATTACCTTTAAGAGTAATTGTGTAATTATATGTTACTGTTTTAGTATCATCTGCGACGCTTGGTTTGTTATGAGTGGCAACTAAATTTGTACCTGTTTCTTTTTGTTTCCAAGTGACTGAACCATAATCTAGATAAAGATAATAGTTATCAGCACCTGTAACGGTGATGTCACCAGCACTTGCATAGCTAGCAACCTTGACGCCGATGTTCGCGCTTTCAGTTGCAGTGCCTGAATAGACCCAGGCTGCACTTGCTGTACCGACAAGGGCTAAGCAAGCAGTCGCGGTCAATAATTTGATTTTTGAATTTTTCATAAATTTCTCCATTTCTTTATGAAGTTAAGCTATGAATGTAATACTTATCTCTTTATCTATAAGAGCATCTTCTAACTTCTTATGTTCTTCTTTAGTAGCAGGACGCATTGCATCTTTATAAACAATTGTTGGACAATCAATAATGATCCCATCTTCAAGATTACCTTTATCGTTAGTAATATTGAAATACGAATCAAATGTTGAGTCCCAGTTAAAGCAATATGTGCCAACATAATTATTTAAAATGGAATCATTATTGTTATTAAGCCGTTTAGCATTAATAGAACAATATGTTTCAATATCTTGGCCAATGATTAATTTGAATTCACCATTAACAGTGACCTTGCTATTCTCACTACTTTTGAAGTTCTCATAACTAGCTATCTTAACCAATACATTAGTTTCATCAGCGGTGCTACTTGAATAGACAAATGAGGCAACGGCTGAGGAAGTAACTACTCCTATTGATAGATAAGTTACAAGCAAAGCTTTCTTCATTAATTCCTCCCTTCGGCATAAATCTTATTCTTTTTTTTAATTTTTACAACGACTTTTTTTACATTTTTTATTGAGGATGGATTTATATATATCTATCTTAATGATAGAGAGATACAAAAATGCATTGATGATGAGGGGATTTTCTTACAAGATGCTTAATGAATTGATGCAAAAATAGTGAGTTGAAATTTACATAGGAAAAAGAGCTAATAAAAAAGCTATTTTATGTTATAAATTTGCTTGTCAAAAAACGTATCTGCACTTTCTAGGTTAAATGAAACATTGATATGTTCTTTTTGATATCTAAATATGTTACCAACAAAATGTTGGCTACAAATTTGTTGGGAAGGAGATAGTTATGTTTATCGGTCGCACAGGAGAATTGAATATACTTCATGAAAAACTAAATTCAAAGCAATGTGAACTAGGCATCATTTATGGGCAGAGAAGAATTGGTAAAACATCTCTTATCCTTGAAAGCATCAAGGAAGAAAAATGTCTCTACCTATTAGCAAGAGATGATACATATCAAAATAATTTAAATTATTTTTCAAAAGAATATTGGAAATATATCGGCTTAGATTACAATTTTATCTTTAAATCTTTTGATGATTTATTTTTTCTAGCACTTTAATGAAAGTCTTAATTCTTTAAATCGTGGCTAGTTTTCGTTCCTTCTCTTTCTCAAGCAATTCATTCGATTATGAGCCATTAAGGGGTCAGTGAATAATAACCCAGTTTACCGATTTTATTCTCGTAACCTACTGACTATTCTCGTAAAAAGTGCTAT
>CAVIPP010000082.1:4118-6002 GCA_963644615.1 Oscillospiraceae bacterium | reverse complement strand
GCATATATATTTAATTATTATTTATCATTTAATGGCTTAGGTTTTAACGCTGGAGCGGTTAAAGTTGTTGAAAAAGAAATCGAAGCAATCTTAAATGAAGAATATAGTTTAGATGAACTTGAAAGTCGTATTTCAGCTTTAAAAACATTAATTAGTAGATGTGGAAAGGAAAGTATAAGCAATTATTCTCAAATCGTTCCAATTATTGAAAACCTTGAAGCTAAAAAGGTAAAAGAAAAATTGATAGAGTACACAACTCAAATCAATGATTTAATTGAAAACAATAATGAAGGTGAAATTGCAGACTTCTTTGATGATTTCTTCGGCGATTATGACACTATAAAGAGCTTTTATGACAATATTCCTTTAACTCAACAAGTTTTGTTCCCTGATGAATATAAAGCATTAGGTGAAGCCTTGGATAATGTTCTTGAATTAAAACCTGATAGTGGTGACGATGATTGGTAATTCTTAACTACAAAAAACAATTAATTTAGACCCTTTTATAAACCGTGAATGTCTCACTCTTTATTTAATAAAGGGTCTTTGTTATTATAATTTATATGATTTTTAAAACCTCGAAAGAAGATCGTCTAAATAATAAGCGACAAAAAATTGATTTAAAAATCGATTCTTTAAAAGTTAAATATAACACTAAAACAGAAAAGAAATCTCAGGAATATAATTTAAAAAATCATGACGAAATTGATCAACAGGTCTATTATGCAAAAATAAATAAAGCAAATAACGATGCACTTAATAGAAAAATTGCTAAAGAAAATAAAAAATATTTAAAATACGAACAAAAACTCAATAAAAAAGAGATAGATAAAGTTAAACGCTCCAAAAGGATTTGGGAAATAGATTTAATTCGTGGAATTATTATTTGGGGAATGGTTTGGGATCACTTAATGTATGATTTCACCAATTTTGGTTTATTTAAGCAAATATTTAATTTTTCTAATTCACCTATAGGTTCTTTTTTTGGCTCTATTACAGGATACGATTATACATTAAACGAATATGTCGGCACTGGTGCGGTAACCTTTGCGAGCAATTATTGGGACAGCGATTTCCGTATAACATTCCGCCTTCTCGGCGTCATTGTTTTAGTTATCTTATGTGGAATTTCTTCTCACTTATCGAGAGCTAATTTTAAACGTGGTGGTCTTGTTTTAGGCTTTGGCTTAGTAATAACCGCAGTGCTTAACGGAGTCGGTTTCTTTTTAAAAAGAGCAGGGAGCCATGGTTATGAAGAATATTTTATTATTATTTCAACATTAACTTGTCTTGGGCTTTGTATCTTAATTTATAATTTTGTGAGATGGCTATTTCATAAAATTGAACGAGGTATAAATAAAAAAAGAGGTAAGCTAGAGAAAAAGTCCATTTGGAAATTTGTAGCGCTCTTTATTGCGTTTATAGTTTTCATCCCTTGGGGAATAATGAGAATGCATTATAAAGAACTTGAAATAAGTAATCTTCAATCATTCTATTACGCATTTAATAACCATATCCCAAAGTATTATACCTACACTGATTGGTCTAATTTTGAAGGGGCTGACTTTTGGAAATATTTCTTTGGATTTGAAGGTTTTGGCGCTGATTGGTTAGGTCTATTCCCGTTTTTAGGTTACATTTTCCTCGGTGGATTTATCGGTGAAACAGTCTATAAAAATAAAAAATCATTCATCTTTTATTTCTATCCAAAAGAAATTAGAGATAATCCAAATATGCTGGAAACTGAACCTGGTAAAGTTAATGCTTTTATCAATAAATGGATTTCTCCTATCACTTATCCAGGACAACACACACTTTTTGTCTACGTCTTTCATCAGCCAATATTAATTGCGATATTCGCGATTGTCTTTCTTATTGGTGGTG
>CAVIPP010000082.1:0-4108 GCA_963644615.1 Oscillospiraceae bacterium | reverse complement strand
GGTGGTGCTTCATTATCATTTTCGTTTTAGGATTATTAATTATGGAAAAACATGTTTGTAAAAAAGAACAATCGATTTATATGGCCGTTAATTCTAGCGCTACCTATTACCCAAAAAATGTCGCGATTAGATACATGTTTCGCCATTATTCTTATAAGCATTTATTAAAACGCATCAATCAATTCGCGTTTGAACTTAATGAAATAGGCGTTAAGAAAGATGAACCTGTCACGATTTGTCTACCAAATATTCCTGATGCTGTTTATTTACTTTATGCAATTAATCAGATTGGCGCTATTGCAAATATTGTTCATCCATTATTTTCACTAACGCAAATGAAGGAAAATATCTCATTAACGAAATCAAAATATTTATTTTGTTTAGATTCTAAATTTAAAGATTTTAAGTGTCTAATTTCTCAAGGGGTTAATGTCTATGCCTGTTCACCTACTAGTGAACTTTCTCTCTTTAAAAAAATTGGCTACAAAATATTAAACAAAAAGAAAATTGGGAAGATTGAACCAACTAATAAAATGAGAGCTTTTTATAACGCTCCTAAATTACAAACCTATGATGATAGATATACGTGTGACGCTATTTATTTACATAGTGGAGGAACAAGTGGAAAGCCAAAAGTTATCGCCTTATCTAGTTACGCCCTGAACGCTTTAGTGTCTCAAGGTCCTTGGATAGCTAATCGAGATAATCTAGACAAATTATCAATGCTTGCTGTTTTACCAATGTTTCATGGATTTGGTTTAGGCATTGGAATTCACATTATGCTCAGTGATGGTGGAAGCGATGTTTTAATGCCTAAGTTTTCTCCTGATGACACTATTAAATATATTAATAAAGGTCAATTGAAAATGCTGATTGGAGTGCCAACCCTTTTTGAAGCCCTCGTCAATAAGCCAACATTTAAAGGACCTGGACTTAAAAATATTGTTATCGCCTGGGTTGGTGGAGACTTTATACCAAATTCTCTTCTTGATAAATTCAATCGTAAAATGATAATTGCCGGTTCTAGTGGTCGACTTCGTCCAGGCTATGGCTTAACTGAGACAGTCAATGTCTGTGCGGTCAATTCTGTCTCTTGCTATAAAGAAGGAACAGTTGGAATCAATCTTCCAAACGTTATCTTTAAAGTTATCGATCCAAATACTTTAAAAGAAAAGAAAGTAAACGAAGATGGTGAACTTATTGTCGGAGGCGAGACACTTATGAATGGATATCGTTTTCATGATGACGACATGGCTAATGAAAAAGTATTTATCACTCTTGACAACGTAAAGTATGTACGTACTGGAGATTTTGTGTCCATTGATGAAGACGGATTCGTTCATTTTAAGACACGTTTAAAAAGACTTATTAAAGTTAATGGTGTCCCTGTCTTCCCTAGCGAAATTGAACAAGCTGTCACCTCAATTCCTTACGTATGGGAATGTTCAGCGATTGGAGTAGAAGATACTAAAAGGGGTCATATTATTAAACTTTATGTTGTCTTAAATCATAAAATTAATATTGATAATGAAACTGCTAAAAAAGAAATAAGTGATAAAATTGTTTCTCTCCAAGGAGTGTACGCTAAACCTAAAGAAATTATCTTTATTGATAAAATGCCACACACCGCTGTTGGAAAAGTTGATTATAAACTCTTAAAATAAGAAAGATATAGATTATGTTGACACTACTTAAGAACGCAAAAATATTAACACTAGTTAATGATGAAATAATCGATGGTAATATTTTAATTAAAGACAATCGAATTATTTCTATAGGGAAAGTTGATGACGTTAAAGCCGATAAAGTTATTGAATGTGAAGGTAATCTACTTATGCCAGGATTTAAAAACGCCCATGCGCATACAGCTATGACTTTTGCGCGTTCTGCATCTGATGATTTATCACTTCACGATTGGCTATATAACTGCATTTTCCCAATGGAAGAAAAGTTTATTGAAAATGATATTTATCATTTAACTAAACTTGGAATACTTGAATATCTTCGTGGTGGAATTACTTCTGCTTTTGATATGTATTTTAATCCACCAGAAATAATTAAAGCATCCAAGGAGATGGGATTTAGAAATGTCATCTTAGCGACATCTAATAGTGAACCTATTTCTTTAATTAAAGAAAGATATCTCTTAGTAAACACAAAAGATTCACTCATCTCTTATCAAATTGGTATTCACGCTGAATACACAACTTCATTAAAAAGAATGAAAGACATTTCTAAATTAGCTAACGAACTTAAAGCTCCGGTGTTTCTTCATATTGGTGAAACTATAGATGAAGTTAATGGCTGTGTTTCTAGATATGGTAATACACCTTTAAAATTCTTAGATTCACTTGGCATGTTTAATTATGGTGGAGGTGGCTTCCACTGTAATTATTTTACTGGTGAAGAAATTGAAATTGCTAAGAAGCGAAATTTTAATATCATCACATGTCCTGCTAGTAATCTAAAACTCGCTAGTGGAATTGCTCCAATTGCTAAATATCAAAAGGCTGGTTTAAATATCGCAATCGGCACTGACGGTCCTGCATCAAATAATTCTCTTGATATGTTTAAGGAAATGTATTTAGTAAGTGCTCTACAAAAAGTAGTTAATCATGACGCCTCGGTGATGGATGGCTTTGATGTTTTAAAGATGGCTACGATAGGTGGGTCTAAAGCGATGGGATTAAATGATTGCGATGTTCTTAGTGTTAATAAATTAGCAGACATCATCATGATTGATTTAAAAAATCCCGCTATGCAACCAATTAATAACATTCAGAAAAATATTGTCTACGCTGGTAGTAAAGACATTGTGAAAATGACGATGATTGATGGAAAAATTCTTTATTATGATCACCAATATTTCGTTAATGAAAATATTGACGATATATATCAGAAAGCTCAAGAAATTACTAATAGACTTAAAGGATAAATAAAAGGGGATTAGCCCCTTTTTAATTAACAATTTAATTATTCTTAAAAATTGTGTGTCACTTGTGGAAGAGCATAATTTAAAAATGCTTCAAGTAAAGGCTTATGATAAACTAGTGCACTTTCATTATTCCATAAATAATATGTTTCTTCATTATATGCTAGTGTTCGATATTCGCCTTCATTAACTTTTAGTCCTTCAAGGACACTAGTGTTAACTCCATTAGCGTATTGAAGACTTGCTTTTCTACTTTCACTATAAAATGATTCACTAATTTTTACTTCATCACCATCTTTAATCAATGTGTCATTAAAAAACACACTGCTAGAAATAATGCTTGTTGCGTAAGAAACATTATTTCCTTTAATGAGTTGGAACGTTGGAACATAACCTTGAGAATAGCCATATGTTGCGTTATTTAGTGATGATAAACCATACTCATCTTTAAATTCTTGCCACTTTATTTGACTTTCACTTGTTAAATTTCCATTATCATCATAGTCTCGAATGCCGATATTTTCACAATCTAATATATATAGCTTATTAGTGCTCAAATTATTTTCAAAATAAGAAAGTAAAACATTTTTTTCTACTTCAGCGCAATCTGGACAATTGCTTCTGGCAAAATAGATGACTGCTTCATTTTGTGAGATATATATCGATTTAAGCTGATCTAAAGAAACATAATACATTAAAGGTTTATTGACGTTTGCGTCTATATATTCTTTAAAGGCTGATGGTTGTTTAAAAATAGAATTCGATGATGAATAAACATTTTGATTTTTAAGCGCTCCATTAGAAAATATCGCAAATGTTTCCATGTCTTTTCTAATCTCTAATGAATATGCATTTAATTGATTAGAAGAAGTATCAAAAAAAGAATTATATGAAATTTCATAAATAATGAGATGATTTTCAGCTATATAATTATTCAATATTCTTTTAAATTCAACCCAACACATACAACTTTCATGCATAGGTGAGACAACAACTAGAAAAGATTCTTTATTATCGACTTTAGAAGATAGTTCACTGTGAGTAATATTTGTTAATTCGTTTGTAACGTAACTACCATAAGTTAAATTAACTTTTTCACTTGAGCCATTACAGCCAGAAACTAAAAACGTAAATAAAAGTGGAACAAATAATAATTTTTGAAACTTCATAGTCTCT
>CAVIPP010000081.1:0-6039 GCA_963644615.1 Oscillospiraceae bacterium | reverse complement strand
GACGCGGAGGATTACCCAAGAGGCTGAAGGGGTGGGCTTGGAAAGCTCATAGGGCCCGAAAGGACCGCAAGAGTTCAAATCTCTTATCCTCCGCCATAAAGAGAAAAGGAATTAAATTCTCCGACGCATAATCAAAACTTACATTAATCGTAATCTGGCTTTTAGATAATTTTGCAATTTAAACCGTTTTTCTTAAAAAGATAAACGAACGCCATAATGTGGCATAATGTGGCATCAATCAATATTTTATTAGAACTTTTATGACTATAATCGTTTTTAATAATAACAGTGTCTAAATTGTTTGATTTAATATTTTGAACAATACCAATAAAATCATATTCTTCTAAACAATAAAGGTAAGAGGCTTTTATAGAAAAGAATTCAATATTATCTACATCGACATCATCTTCTATAACTAGAGGAAATTCATTATCATCGTATGGAGTATTATAAATAAATTTTTGTCTTATTGTGTCACTTGTCATAATTAAGTGCTTTCTTTGCAAAATCTATATCAACTTGAATATCCTTGGCGATGTTAGGGCACCTTTTTAGACATTTTTCCATGGTGTCAATTAATTGTTGCGATTTCCAAAATAAAGATAATTCTTCCCACACTTCGGCACACCAATATATTTCATCTTCAGACGCGTTATTTATGTATTCTATCGTGGCCTCGAGAGAAACTTCCAATACTTCAAGTTCCAATTTCCAATAAAATTCAGTGCCATCAGCATCTTGCGGTTCTATCAATTTTCTTTTTTTGATTAATTCCTTCATTTGCTTGTTAATCATTTTATAAGCCTCCTTGATCTTTGCTTGGGAATGTTGTGGAAATAGAACCACGAGCCCCAAAAATTATTGTTACTACAACGCCTTTATAAATGGCTGAGTGAGATGTTCTCGGAATGCGAATACCTTTATGTGTTGATAAAACATAATTTGCAGCATCAGCAATATCTTGTTCAGTCCAGGTTTTAGGAAACCAAGTATGGTTGTCACCCGTTCGGAAGAACTTGTTTGTAGATGTTGGTAAATTACCAATTCTCACTCCGTTATTATATTCCTTTGTTATTTCGTATGGGATATTGTTCTTCTCCATATAATCGATACTGTCTTGCCCATGCCCACCACTTTTTGGACGATTATATTCAGTATATTCGCCTATATTAGAGTGTTTTAGCCTATCAATAAGTATCGTTTTAGTCTGTGGCAAATTAATGTATTTGCGTTCTACATAATTTGTTCGACTTCCAGAGCCTTTATAATTGCTAAATCCAGAACTACCTTTATTCATTATTTTGTCCTCCTTCCATAAGATTTAAAATGCAATAAGTTATCTGCTTTTGCTAAATTAGAACCATATTGAATAATTAGCTGATTGTTATGCTTTGAAGCATAATCTTGAATAATAATTTGATTTTCACACCTTAATTTTTTATATTTTGAGCAGCCAAGAGTTCCACAACAAACAATAGAAGCTTCTTCAAATAAATGGAAATACGAATTGCCATTCGTTTGATCTGTTCTTAAATTCGGAATCATTTTGTTCCCTTTTAATATGAAAAAAATATCTATAACTAAATTTGCTAAAATAAAGAATTCTTGAAAGGGATATAAATAATCTTTAAATATTGATAAATCGAATCCAATAAATGACTGATATTTCAATAGTTTTGTAGCAGTATCTTCTAGTTTTTGAAATGTTAATCTCCTATAGAGAATTTTATCCGTTTCATAAAATGCAATAGAAGTTTCTAAAATGTTAGGAGTATCGTTTCTATGAGAAAAAGGCCTGATATATTTAGGCAAAGATTGAACAAACATATCTTTTGTAAAAATAGGGTAACCCCTCTCATTGAATTGAATTCCATTCTTTTTTTCAAAAATAATTAATTCATCGATTAGAATAAATAAATTCTTCAGTAATCTTTTTCTCATTTTTTTCCTCCATGAGTTTAAATTTGATTCACTAGAGCCATAGACATAACGTGATATAATTTTGTCGTAGCACTGGGAACGCAAAAATATTACAAATTCTAAAATGTTGTGTCGTTAGTCAGGAGTTGCGGAGAGTTGGGTAAAGTTAGGAATGAATCGTTACTATTCACGGGTAGGTAAACGATTTTAATGAAATAGGCTTCGCTCAATTGGGAGGCCTTTTTATTTTTGCGAATTATGCTTGACTTAAAGTATATCTTTAGATATACTTTACTTATGCGAAGAGATATAATAACCGGTCATAATCGTTCAACATACGTTCACAATCTAGAAGCGAAGATAAAAAGTTTTGAAAATGGAAAACAATATCAGAAGCTACAAGAACAGATTCGTGTTTTAACTAATAAAAATGCTAGGAAAGAACGAATCATCGAAAAACAACACAAGACGATTGTAATGCTTCGTAGTAAATATGCGGATTCAAGAAAAAAGAATGATAAAGCCGATGAAATCATCGATGAATTTAAGAAACTACTAGATAGAATTGATGAATTAGAAAGTGAATTAGAAAAAGTTAAGAGTGAAAAAGGGAAAGCTGTTAAGGATGGAATAGAAAAAGATGCGTTAATCAATTCTTTACATAACCAACTTAATAAAGATTCAACCAATTCATCAAATCCATCAAGTCTAGATAAACCTCATCAAAAGAAAAAAGCTAATCAATATAATAGCAGAGTTAAATCTGGCTTATCTGTTGGGGGCCAAAAAGGCCATCCTCATCACTCTAGAGCCAATTTAAAAGCGACTGCTTCGGTGACTCTTCCTCTTAGTGAAGAGATGAAAAATAATCCTAATTTAGTAAAAACAGACGAAGTAGTTAGCAAAAAGCTTGTCGATATCATCATTACATATGAAGTCATTGAATATTTCGCTGAGGTCTACATTGATATAACTACAAATAAAAGAGTTCATGCTCCATTTCCTAAAGGGGTGAAGGATGAAATCAATTACGGCCCAGCCATTCAATCGTTTATTCTATGGTTGAGCAATTATTGCAATGTCTCCATCAACAAAATCCAAAACTTGATAAGCGAGTTAACCGACGAGGAAATTAACCCATCAACGGGCTATATTTCAAAACTTCAAACTAACTTCGTAAATAAATGTAAAAGCGATATCACTTTAATCGAAAATAAATTGATTCTATCTGATTTTCTTCATACGGATTTAACAAACGGTAATTTAAATGGCAAGCAAATAAACATCTTTAATTTTACTAATAAAAAGGAAGTCTTATATACCTATTCAGAATATAAAAACAAGGATGCAATGAGTGAAACTGTTCTCGGTAAATTCAACAGGGCATTAATCCATGATCATGACACGACATTCTATTCCTTTGGTAATAAAGACAGTCATCAAGAATGCATTGCTCATCTTCTTCGCTACCTCCAAGCGGCTGAAGAAGAATATCCAAATCTTACGTGGCATAAAAACATACGTGAACTATTTATAGATGCAATCCATAAGAAGAAAACAAATCAAGAGATAGGATATCAAGAAACATATGATAAATATTTATCGTATATTCAGTTGGGCTATAAAGAATATGAACAAATCCCCAAAAATAAATACGAAACAGTTGGTAGAGCCTTGCTAAAAAGACTTGATAAATATTCAAATGAAAACTTCCTATTTTTAAAGAACGATTTAATCGACTATACAAATAATATCTGTGAGAGAAATCTTCGTAAGTATAAAAGAAAACAGAAGCAGGCTATTGTTTTTAGAACATCATCAAGCATCGAATCTATCTGCGCATTTTTATCAATAGTCGAAACAGCAAAATTAAATAACAAATCAGGATATCGAGCCATTCAAGCGATTATGAGCCGTTAAACGGGTCGTGAATAGTAACCATTATATCTATACTTTCTTTGCAATAACTTGTTTTTTTTTTTTTTTTAAATTTAATATTTAACGCGGAAAGAAGGAAAGACACAATTGAGTTTTAATAATTCAAATAATTGATTTATTGATAATCTCGTTTGTTCTCTTTTATATATTCTTCTTAAATGTTGAAAGGACAAATAGATAATATGAACAAAAAACAAAAAAGCAGTATTATCATAGCCTCACTTGCTTCTATTGCTGTCGCTGGTTCTCTTATCGCTGGATCAACCTACGCTTTATTCACTAGTGAGAGCAAGACTAATATTGCGGTGACAAGTGGTAAAGTTAAAGTCACAGCGGTTGTTAAAGATTTGTTAACCTATACTGGCGATGGCCTCACCGGCGATTCAACTGCTGATGAAGAAAAAATCAAATTATCAACAGATTACGGTTTAGAAAATGGTTATTTTAAAAATGGTGGAACCGCGAGTTACAATGACGTAAGCGGAACATTGACGCTTGATAAAATGACTCCAGGTGATAAGGTAACATTTACAATCAACGTCACCAATGAAAGCACTGTAAATGTTAAATATCGCACAGTTTTAAAAGCGGAAAACGATGATGACTTGTTTGCAGGCTTAAAAGTTACTATCGATGGCACATCTTATGATGGAAGTGAAGTAGCAAGCGCTTATTCTAATCTCTTCCCAGGAAGCGAACCTGATGATATAAATGTATCCATCGAACTTCCTAGCGACGCAGATGATACATATCAAGGTAAGAGTTGCTCAATCGTTAGCACTGTTGAAGCAATTCAAGGCAATGCTCATCTTGACGCAACTAGTGTTGAAAGCAAGGCTGAATTAAATGAAGCAATCGAATCCGGAGAACCTGTTTATTTAAGTAATGACATTGATTTTGAAGATGCAATATCTGTTCAAGAATTGGCTAGCGATCCAACAAATGTTCCTACAACAGTTCATAGCCTTACAGTTTATGGAAATGGGAAAACATTAAAAGCATCAGATGCAAGTCGTGTTGTTCAAGTTAATGATCGCACGGATGATTTTACTTTGACCTTAGTAGATGTGAATATTGAAGGAAAAGAAACTAATGGCGATTTTAGAGGGATAACTTTATATGGCAATAAGAATGTAAAAATCGTTTTAGATAATTGCACTGTTACCGCTAATCACTACCCGTTCACTGTTGCGGATAACAACGTTAATGTTGAAATCGTTGCTAAACACTCTACATTTGTAGGGTATTCAGCTTTCCAAACTTTGTCACCAAATACTAAAGCTACATTTACAGATTGCTCTCTTAAAGGTGTTAACCAATGGGGACCAGGAACCAATTATTACGCAACTATTGTTGTAGAATGTAATGCTAGTAACTCAGCATTATCCTTTAATAAATGCGCAATTGAAGCTACTGAAGCGGTTGAGAATTATGGAGAAAATGCCTCTAAAGAAAGATTGATTAAGATTAATGCAGCTTCTACATTCAATTTCTCAGCATGTACATTCAAGCATAATGGAGTTGAATTGAGTTCTTTAAAAGATTATAAAAACAACTCTAACTATATCTACTATGGCACTAGCGTAAATTCTAATGAAGTAACTATCATAGAAAATGGTAAATCTTTTTAATAGGATTTATTGGTTTTATTAAATTAATCTTTAGGAGCGGGACCTCATAAATGGAAAACCGCTCCTTTTTTAGTTCATAACTAGTTAGTTTTGACTATCCAATAAAATTTCGATATTTCGTTAGTGATAAAACGATAAAAGATCTACGCCAAAATCTACGCCAAAATCTACGCCATTATAAATTTCGCACGTTAAAATAGGACAACATTCGAAAATAATTATCTTTGAAATTGATTGCTTTAACGACTTTTTGTTCACGGAAAATCTCTGCTAGTTTACATCATTGAATAAGCAAAGAAGAATCATTGATAGCTCTTATATTTTTAACACTAAATATCGAAACGTGTATCACTAATTTTTAGATGTATAAATCTAATCGCTAAATATATAAAAATCTACTTAAAAAAATATACAAAAATACAAACCAAATAATGTTTATTAAATTAAAAATAGCCGATTAACGCTACTATGAGTATACAAAATTATATGTTAATCATAAAATAGGATATATAAAAAATTAATAGTTTTATTAAATTTTATTAAAAAAATG
>CAVIPP010000080.1:0-6062 GCA_963644615.1 Oscillospiraceae bacterium | reverse complement strand
ACCTGCTCCCATGGTCAGAAAAAATATTTGAAAAATTTAAGTTAGAAGGGCTTAAATTAGCAGAATAAAAAGCACGAAGTTCGATTAATTCGGACTTTTTATTTGGGTACGGTATTTAATTGACTTACACAGGTTAAAAAGATAATTCGTTTTGTTGCAATAACACGTTCAATTGAATCGATTTAATCGAAAATTAATTTATTGTTTTCTTATGATGCATTTAATTTTTCAATTAACAAAAAATATGTAGTAATGTTGTGGTATGGAAATAAAAGAAAACAAAAGTAGCATTAAATCTAATAAAAAGTCATTGCAGGATGGATGGGTAAGAAACATTATTTTTTGGAGTTATGTTAAGAATAACGAAGAAGAAACATTTAAGAAAATAAAAAGAACAATAGACATAATAATGAGTTCTAGAATTAGTTCATATCTTTATTTAGCGATGACTATTTGCATAAAAAAGATAAATAAAATGTCGTTTCAAGAAATTAAAGAATTTTACGAAAATATCAAAGATGAAAAGGATTTAATTATTATAAATTCCGATGATGAATTGAGGACTTATTTAAGCGCCTATAACCCTTTTAGTCGTTAACTAAACGCGCATGCATCGTATGCGCGTATAGATTAAATAGATAAGATAACTTAAGCTTGTTTACGTTTTCTTATAAATAGATATGCTCCGATGGTGGTCACACTTATAATCGAAACAATGACAATTATCGATATAGCGGTGTTGTTATCTGATGATTTATAGATATTGTTTGATAATGATGAAGTTGAAGAACCTCTATCATTGATAAATCCTGTATAACCATATTTGGTTAAGCAATGCATATAATTATTGACTGCTTTTTTAAAGTCATCAGTGGCTACGCTTGAACTAGTATCAAGATATGATGCCGCCATTTTTTCCGGAATTGTTTGAGCGGTAAATTCAGTTTTTAAAGTTGACCAAGTATCAGACGATAATGTTCTAGCACCAGTTGGATCACAATTTGCGGTTGTATTAAATTGTTTTGCCCAAGTATCACCTATGGATTCTGGATCACCTTCCACAGCAATATAGATTGAAATTGCGGCTTGACCACTACTATAGCAAGAAAATAATGTAGATTGAGAATTGTATTTGAGTTGATTTTTAGGATAATCAGTAGTGTTTCCTTTAAATGTAATAGATGTATTACCATCTTTATCAATAGATATAGCGGCATAAGCATGTTCATCACCATAATCACCATTTGTATATAAGTAGTTTTTACTTGTATTTTTAACAGAAGCTAATAAGTTCTTGGCTGTCGCATCATAAAAGGCAAACCCGCCATCTTTTGCAGGTAGTAATGTAAATACAGCAGTATCATCAGTTTTTATGATACAATCACCATTTTTGGTAATGGCAACAGCATTTCTATTATTATTTGCTTGAGAACCCATCACTTTAGAACCATCAGAATTAGCAATCATTACTTCCTTACCTGGAATTAATTGACTTGTATCTGAGACTTTACTAAATAATATTTGCTTTTCGATGACTGTGACTTTGAATGTTTTTGTTAATTCTTCAGTATAGTCAGTGACATAAATAGATATTGTAGATTCTCCAACGCCAACAATATTGATGGTTGCGGTCGCACTTTCTGCGTTAGTAATTGTGACAGCGTTAGTATTTGACGATGTCCATTGATAACCTACATCGGTTGTGTCAAATCCAATCAAATTGATGACGCTTCTTTCGATTGATGCATCGCCAGTTTGAGCTTCGATATCATCTCCGTTAGGTGAAATTTCAAAGCCAATATTTTTAACTGTGACATTAAATGATTCGCTCAATTCTGCGTAAGTTCCTAAACCTGTTATTGTTACAGCGACTGTTCCTTCGGTTTCGAATTTAGTTGGGCTCCAAGAATAATCGGTTGTAGCGGTTAATTCGCGCGTATCTAAATCATCATTTATTGCATGAACTACTAGACCAGAAGCGTCAAATTCGTCGAGTAAGTTATAGGTTGTTTTTACGTTTTTAGTATCAACTTCAAGCGCTGTGAACACTATAGGATCTTGAACTGCGGTAATAATTCCGGTTAAAGCAAACACGTCTGTTTCAACTTTTTTGATATATCCTTTAATGGTTACCAAATATTCGGCAGCCAACTTTTTAGTTGTTTCATTATCAGTAAAGTCTCTTGGATTAGTAAACGAATATGTTTTTGTTAAATAAGAATAAGTCATTGCAGACTCAGTAGCGGTTGAGCCGTGAATATATAAGGCAGCTCCGGATGTTGAACTGGTATCTTTTAAATAAAAATTTCCATATGCAGTTCCAACAAAAGTAGAAATATAGCCAGTTACTTCATACAACTTAGTTTTATCTTCGCCTGTCGCTAAGGCAGCAACATCTGCAACAGTTTTACTAGTTATTACATCTGGTTCTTTCCAAACGGTGATTGTTTTTGTCGCGGTTGCGGTGCTATCCGTTGAACATGTGGCTGTTATAACGACTGAACCCACGTTAACGGGAGTAAGAACGCCGGTGGATTCATCGATTGTGGCGATACTTGTATCTCCAGATGACCATTTAACATCATCTCCTTGAGCGCATGTCGCGGTCATGACTAATGTATTGCCATCTTTAAGTTCAACATTGTCATCTGCTGATGTAATGGTTACAACATGAGCGTCTGGATTGGATTCTTTATAGAATTCCGCTTTAACAAAGAAAACATATTTATTGTTTTTTGTGGAATTAGTAACCGAAAAATTAAAACTATAATATTTATTTTCCCAATCCGCATTTTCTGTATTTGAAAAAGTAAATGTTGTATCTGTAGTGTTGATAGATGGACTCGATATTTCTGTTTTTGAAATAGAACTTGAATCGGTCGTTCCCTTTGCCGAATTTTCCGCACTTGAATGGACTGAAAAAGTTAACGAATTAACTGTTACGTTATCTTTCGTTGGCATTTGTACTGTTAGAACAACCTTGCTAATTTTCTCTTGAATAGCTGTTTTGCTATAAACTAATCGATTTTCAGATGATATGTTTTTTCCACCAATTCTCCATGGTGTTAGCGAGACATTTCCGGTTGCATTCCATTCTACGGTATTGATGGTGATATCTTCACTCCCCGCGTATGAATTATTCTTCCCTGCTGATGGAGTCAATGTATATACAACCTCTTCAGCCGCCCTCACCCCAACAACCTCACTATGAACGCCGTCAAGGCTAACACCAATGCCTAAAACTAATGCAAATCCTAAAGCTAAACTTGCTAATCTTTTCGCAATATTTTTCATATTAAATTTTGCCCCTTTTCTTCTTGTTATTCGTGGCTTAGAAATATGCCACTTTTTATCTGGCCATATTATATGTGATTTTTTTGCTTTTATCAAACTACCATACCATATATTGGTATAGAGTTTAGTATCTATCGAATAAAATATTGCGCGCATGTATATAATAATATCTTTATAAAAACATGTGAAAAATCACAACATATTAAATGGCCAAATAACATGGGGGACAGGAAAATGAATAATAAATTCATGCCTATTTTATTAGGTATTTCAATGATTTTTACGTTAGGTGTTAAACATTACGGAACACAAAGTGAGGCCACTAAGGTGATGGCTGCTGATAATAAAAATGTTAGTTATACATTATCGAGTAAAAATGATATTACAGCAGATGATACATTTCCGTTTAATGTAAGTTACTCCGGTACATGGACTTGGAAAGATCCACAATGTAGAACAACTGACTCTACCGCAACTGTAACTTTTTCAGGAAATAATACGGTTGCAGAAATAACTTCAATACAAATAGGATGTTCGTCTTCATCGTATGCAAACGCCGGTACAGCAAGTAATGATTACACTACTAGTGTTTCAAACTCTACTGTTAAAATTTCGGGTAATGGATCTTCGACAATTACATGGGCTCCTGGAGCAGCAGTTAGGCTAAAAAATTATACAATAACTTATATTCTCGCTGAAACGAAAGATTCAATTTCTTTAAATGACGGTGACCAATCCGTCACCCTAACAGAAGGCGAAACATATGGTTCAAAAATCTTATATGCATCCGAAGGAAGTGGTGATGAATCAGTTAAACTCAGTTCAGGCACCGATGTAGCATCATTAACGCTTGATACAACAAATACAACAATATCAATCGCTGCAAATAAGGGCATAACAGGAACGGGCGTATACAAATTAGTCAAAGGAACAACGGAAAGTACCGAATCAATAACAGTGAACGTTAATGAATCGACAACTCCATCAATTAACTTTGATTATGCTAACACAGGTATTGATAAAACTAAGATGGAATTGTTATCAAATGAACTGTACATGATTCCATATACAACAAAGAATTGCGGGACATCACCAACGATAACATTTACATCTAGTGATACATCTATTGGATGTTATGAATATGAAGGACATCTTGTTATCGAAACGCCTCAAAATTTAATTGATGATTTAGCATTTACTGTATCCTATTCCATCAAAGATGGAGAAAGCGAAAAACTAACAGGTTCTCTTTCCTTCACAGCAATTGCTCCAAGTATAGCGTTAAGCACTAATGAGTTAGTTGTTAATGAATATGGTTCCCTTGATGTTGGTTTAACATTAACGGGTTTCGATACGAGCAAGGTGACAATTACTTTGGATACTGGAGAATCAACAAATTACACCGCTTCATTAAGCGAAGATAAATCTACAATCACACTTATGGGCTTAACTGAATGTGCGGATGATATGCTAAGCATCGATGTTAGTGATGGAACAAGAAAATTTAGCGATACTTATACAGTTACTGTTAGTGGCGCGCCTAAATACGATAATGATATTTATACCAAAATCACATCCGTTGATGAAATTGTTGATGGGAAATATCTTCTTGTATATGAGGAAACGGTTGATGATGTGACGACATATTATGCATTTAATGGTAAGGATGAAGCTAATGGTTACAATACAAATACAACAGTCGCCTCGAATGGTTCCTTCGATACAGTCAAACTCAATATAACCAAGAATAGTGATGGAACATATTATTTCCAAATTAATGGTGGTGATAATAACGGGAAATATATTGATAAAGATGCTGATAATAAGGGCGCTGAACAAAACGGATTAGATTTCGAGGTTCTAACAGATTCCCCTAAACAAACAATAACATTTGATGATAGTTATGGTTTGCTGATTAAAGGTACTGGCGGAAGTGCGATACGTTTCAACACTGCGTCTGGGCAAAAAAGATTTAGATACTATAAAACATCGACATACACGAATACATCGACAGGCGATATATATAAAGCAGTCTCGCTTTACAAAGTAGATGAAGCTAATACCACCCTTGGATACGCAAACATCTTCCAAAGTGCCTTAAGCGAACCATGTAATGATGTAGATGCAGATAACAAAGATTCCGTATCAGCAGTTTGGACATATCTAGCTAATCGATATAATGGTATGCCTAGTGTTGTTCAACAACAATTAACAAGTGGAGATTCCGCTGATGAGACAGTCTTAACTGCATTAGCAAGATATGACCATATCATTCAAAGATATCAATTAAATGATTTCATGAAGCGTTCGAACTCTTCATCAAGAAATCAAATGATATTTAATAACGATACCGATACAGCGGTAACGATAATCGTTGTGGTTACATTATTAAGCGTTACATCGATCGGAGGATATTTCTTCATTCGAAGACGTAAACACGCTTAATATTTATGTAATATTATATGAAGGAGAGCGTAGATTGTGGGCTACGCTCTTTTTGATATAAATGAATGATGGTTCACATAAATGTGACCTCAATCATTGAAACCATTCATATATATCCATTGAATCAATAAATAACATAGTATCCATCGATATATTTAATTGATTCATTAATACATATATCATTTGCTCCATTTTAATTGGCCAAATAAAAAATGACGTATTTAAAGGTCATAAAAATTAAGAAGAAAAGGGGCAAAATTTAATATGAAAAATATTGCGAAAAGATTAGCAAGTTTAGCTTTAGGATTTGCATTAGTTTTAGG
>CAVIPP010000079.1:0-6127 GCA_963644615.1 Oscillospiraceae bacterium | reverse complement strand
ATTCTACTTGCTACTTCTGTTAAGTCGGATTTATCACTAAATGAAGTTGATTTAGTAAGATAATCTATTATTCTTTTAATTGTTTCACCTAAATCTATTGATTCTGCTTCTTCTTTAAAACTCGATATAGTTATAGCTTGTTCTTTTACTTTTATTAGTTTTTTATAATCTTCTACATTATGAACAGTTGTGTAAATTTGATAGTGTCGCGGGCATAAAGCAATTTTGTTTTCGTAGGAATCTATCATCAATGGATTTGGCTTTTGCTTGACGGAATTGAATTCGCGTTCTTTTGCCCCGCTCATTCCATCTGGATATATACTAACAATCTCATAATTTTTAATAAGATCGTTGTGGTAATTAATTAATAAGGATGTCGGTTTACTTTGACACAATGGGCACGCATTATGCATCTCATTTATATATTTAATGTCAGATGGATTTATTACTTTTTTCGGAAATAATGATGGTTTTTCTTGGACGATTTTATACTTGTCAATAATGGTATCTGTTATTTCATTTTCGTCATATACGCAAAAATCTTGAAGCGTTAATGCGCAAGCACCGGCTAAATCATCGCTATTTTTCGATGTAGTTTCAGGGAAATTAAACGCTTCAAACACTTTATCAATTTTTAGTGGCTGCATATGCTTCTTAAAAAAATAATATGCATCAATTAAAGGGAACTTAGCCGGTGTTTTTAGTCTTATATTTTCAGATAGTTCTTTCCTGCCACTAAAAATTTTCGCTGCATAATCGTCATTATCATCGCACGTTAAAGCCCACTCGTTGTTTATTGCTTTAAACATTTGCACAACAAAAGCGGATTTTGATTCTATGCCTGTTCTATAAGGGTAAATATTGCTACAAAACTCTGAAAATTTGATAAGAATTCTCCTTGTCCTATTAAGTCCTAAAGAGTCCTATTTAGGGTTAATGATTTTGCCATTAGCCTGTTGTACATTAATCTTGCTTAAACATTTTCAATGGACTTTAGAAAAATTATATCACTTGAAAAAAATGTATTTAAGCCCTGATTTCTTTAAAGAAACTCAACAAAGAAAGGAGGCACTAATTATAGCAATCATTAGATCAATAAAAAACGAACCAATCTTCGGATATGACTTTGATGATGATTGGTCTTGGGATCGTGAAGAAGAAGAGCTGCGTGAATGTCACGACGATGGCTCTTTTGTCAGCGATTCCTAAGCTACATCAATGTTGGAAGTCTAGCTAACTTCTAACGGTACTGATTCTAGAATTACGCAGTGCCACAAATTAACTAAATCACTAATCTCGTCGTAACTAGGGAAAGGTGAGAAATGAAACTGAAGCGAATTTTTGCCTAGGTTCATTCTCTCTTTTCAAGATGCGATGAAATCTAAATAAAGAAAAGTTCCTTCAGTTCAATTGGAGGACTTTTTAAATGAAATATTATGACGAAGTCGAAATGATATTCGACAAGAAAACAAAGAAAACCTATGTGGTTCAACATCTCGATAACGGTAAGTCAGTAAAGACCGAAGTTAATCCTAAGGATAAGTGGGTAATTGAATTAAAAGAATACCTACGCGTAACAAATAACAAAAAAAGAAAGGATAGATACTGGACAACAATTAGTCTAGATGCGCTTGAGTACGAGGGTGAGCAATTTGCCGCGTATGACAATTATGCTGAACTTGATTTTTATGACATCAGGTTTACTAAAGCACTCGCCCAACTAACCGCAACGCAGCGTAGAAGACTATTGCTTAAGTATGACAATCCTGAATATTCCTATCGCGATATCGCCAAAATTGAGCATACTTCAGCAACAGCAATAGCTCTAACATTCGAGCAAATTAGAAATATTTTCAAAAAATTTAAAATTGCACCTTAACAAATCGCCCTCTTTTTCTCCGTATAGTGACGGATAACCTTAGACACCGTCGGAAAGGAGAAAAGAACATGGAACACAAAACAAAGTTAAAAATTCGTGTTTCAAAAACTGTTGATCCCGACAGTGCAGTTTCCATCAAGAGTACAAATTTACCTAAGAAGGTATGGAACAAACTTAGCGGTGGAACGCAAAAGGTAACAATCATCGTTCCTGGGGATAATGTCGAGCGTATTGGCATTTATGAAATTCCAGAAGGGGGTGAAGGCAAATGAAGAATCAGGATGTTTTGCAGAAGGTTGATAAGTGCATCGAAGTGCTCGAGTCCATTAAGGCTGAACTAACACCAAAGGATAGTAAGGCCAAAGCGGAACCGGAAGCACCAGCACATACTCTTGAAGAAGTTAGAGCTGTGCTAGCGGACTTATCGCGACGAGGCTTTACAACTAATGTTCGACTTATGCTCGTTGGCGTTGGTGCAAGTAAGCTAAGCGAAGTTGATCCTAAGGACTACGCAGAACTGCTCAAGAAAGCTGAGGAACTAAATAATGGCATCAAAGAATCATAGCCTTATTGGAGGTAGCAGCTTGAAAAGAGCAATTGAATGTCCACCTAGCGTTAGATTAACCGAGGACATGGAAGATAGCGAATCGGTATATGCCGAGGAAGGCACTGAAGCCCATTTACTCCTCGAGAAAAAGGTAAAAGAGCACTTTGGCATTCCGTTCACTGAGGACATAAGTCATATGCAGTACTACTCGAGTGAAATGGAAGAATGTACCGACATAGCCCTTAACTACATTGTCGAAGTCTATGAGCGCTTAACTGATGAGGGGAAACACCCGTTCATTGCAAGCGAGACGATTGTGGACTTTGCCGATGTGGTACCTGAGGGCTTCGGTAGTGCCGATATCATCATTGTCTATGACGGTGGAATCTTCATAGGGGACTATAAACACGGATGTGGGGTGGAAGTAAGTGCTAAAGAAAATGTGCAGCTAATGATCTACGCCTATGGAGCACTACAAATGTTCGATTCCATCTATCCAATTAGCGAAGTACATATGACGATTCTTCAACCACGCATCAGCAATATTAGCGAGTGGTCGATTAGCCAAGATGAATTGCTCAAATGGGCAAATGAAGTAGTTAAGCCGAGAGCTCAGTTAGCTTATGAGGGTAAGGGTGAGTACAGCTGTGGATCATGGTGCCGCTTCTGTAAGGCTAGATCAACTTGTAAGCACCGCGCTAGTGAAATGTTAGCCCTTGAAGGACATAAGGACATGAACCTCTTATCCGTAGAGGAGATAGCCGAAATACTCAGCAAAATTGATGCTCTAGTAACTTGGAGCAATGACATCAAGGAATATGCCTTAACTCAGGCTTTGAATGGGGTACGTTTCCCTGGATTCAAGCTCGTTGAGGGAAGGTCAATTCGAAAATATAGCGATGAAGCGAAAGTAGTTGAGGTGCTCGAGAAGAATAATCTTGATCCATACGAAAAGAAACTACTAAGCATCACCGAACTAATAAAAAGGATAGGAAAGGCGCAATACGTCAATCTTATCGAACCGCTGGTCGTTAAGCCAGCAGGCAAACCTACGCTTGTACCAGAAAGTGACAAACGTCAGGAAATTAACTCAGCCATATTAGATTTTAAGGAGGAATAAACACATGGCAAAAACAAATAATAGTAATCCATGCAAAGTGATTACATCAGTAGTCAGATTCAGCTACTTAAATGCAATTGAACCAAAATCAGCAAATGAAGGCGCTACTGCAAAATATAGCGTTAGTCTCATCATCTCTAAAGAAGATACAGCCCTCATCGATAGAATTAAAAAGGCGATTGAAGCAGCATACCATGAAGGCGAATTTAAACTTCGCGGTAACGCAAAAGTACTACCACCTTTAACAGCACTTAAGACTCCGCTTCGTGACGGCGACGTTGAAAGAAGTGAAGATCCTGCTTACAAGGGTTCCTACTTCATCAATGCTAACTCAAGCACTAAGCCTGATATCGTTGATGCAGCGCTTAATCCAATCATCGATAATAGCGAAATCTATTCAGGAATGTATGGAAGAGCATCAATTACCTTCTATGCCTATAACAACAATGGCAATAAAGGGATCGCTTGTGGCCTTGGCAATTTGCAGAAAATTCGCGATGGCGAACCACTTGGCGCTAAGAGCAGTGCAGAAGCTGACTTTGCCGATAGCTTCGAAGATGGATTTCTCGACTAATTGGTCCTTTGGGGAGTGGCTCTTAAGAAAAGGGGCTACTCTCCTTTTTGGAGGTTATAGCAATTATGCATGAAATACATATCGACATTGAAACCTATAGTGCTACATCAATCAATTCAGGTGTTTATCGCTATAGTGAGGATGAGTCATTCGAGATACTACTCTTTGGCTACTCAGTTGATGATGGAGAGGTTCAGGTTATCGACTTAGCAAGTGGTGAATCAATTCCTGATGAGATATTGGCCGCCTTAGAAGATAACAACATAACTAAATGGGCCTACAATGCAACATTTGAGCGCATTTGCTTATCTAGATATCTCTATGGCGCAACCGAGAAGTTCCTAGATCCAAAAGGCTGGAAGTGCTCCATGACTTGGGCGATTGCTCTTGGTCTACCATTTTCCCTTAAGGATGTAGGTGCAATTCTTCATATCGCTAATCAGAAGCTTGATACCGGTAAGGATCTAATACGCTACTTCTGTGTGCCATGCAAGGCGACAAAAAAGAATGGTGGTAGGTTACGCAATCTCTATTATCACGATAAGGCAAAGTGGCAGCTCTTTAAGCAGTACAATAAGCGCGATGTTGAGGCGGAGTTAGCCATTAGTGCTCGGCTAGCAAAATATGAACTAGATGATGCCTTTTGGCGAGAGTACCAACTTAGCGAAAACATCAATGATACTGGTGTATTAGTTGATTTACCGCTAGCACAAAAAGCAATCAAAATAGCCAACAATTGCAAGGAAATCTATATGAAAACACTGCAAAACTTGACTAATCTTGATAATCCGAATTCCGTAGTGCAACTCAAAAATTGGCTTAGTTCTAATAGTGTTGAAGCTGAATCGCTAGGTAAAAAGGATGTCGCTGAATTGCTCAATTTAACTAATGATGAAACGGTGGAAGAGGTGCTTAGGCTTCGTCAACTCATCAGTAAATCATCAGTCAGGAAATACGAGGCGATGATGTCATCAGTTTGCTCTGATGGTAGGCTCCGCGGCATGTTTATGTTTTATGGTGCCAATCGTTCTGGACGCTTCTCAAGCAAAATAGTGCAACTCCAGAACTTACCACAGAACCATTTGACCGACTTAAGCTATGCTCGCGAATTGGTGAAGTCAGGGAATCAGGAAGCGCTTGAATTACTCTACACAGATATTCCTGACACATTATCGCAACTCATCCGTACAGCATTTATTCCAGCACCGGACCATAAATTCATCGTATCGGACTACTCAGCAATTGAAGCACGCGTCCTTGCTTGGTATTCAGGCGAACAGTGGCGCATTAAGGCTTTTAGGGAGAACCAGGACATCTACTGTGCTTCAGCAACTCAGATGTTTGGTGTCCCAGTTGTTAAGGGTGGCATCAATGGAGAGCTCAGGGCAAAAGGGAAGATCGCTGAACTTGCGCTCGGCTATGGTGGTTCAATTGGTGCTTTGACTAACATGGGAGCGCTCGAGTTGGGCTTAGAGGAAGATGAACTTATGCCGCTTGTTGAATCATGGCGCAGTGCTAATCCAGCCATCACCAAATTTTGGCAAAAGGTAGATAAGGCGGTGCGCTTGGTCATTGCTGGTCATCAACCAATAAAGTATAGAGGACTCCAATTCACCTATCAGGCACAAATGCTATTCATCAAGTTGCCATCGGGTAGATCACTAGCTTACGTGAAACCTGAAATACGTGAGAACAAAATTACATACTTTGGCACCGATGCTACTAGGAAGTACAGCAGAATCGAAACCTATGGGCCAAAGCTTGTTGAAAATATCGTTCAAGCAACTGCACGTGATTTACTGCTTAATGCTCTGTCGAACCTCTCCGCCTATCAGGTAGTCATGCATATCCATGATGAAGTAGTCGTAGAAGTTAGCAAAGAAACAACAAAAGAACAAATTAAAAAAATAATGGTTAAGTCGCCTACGTGGGCAAAAGGCTTACTACTAAACGCCGATGCCTATGAGTGCGATTTCTATATGAAAGATTAGATAAAAGGAGGAATTA
>CAVIPP010000078.1:0-6259 GCA_963644615.1 Oscillospiraceae bacterium | reverse complement strand
AAAAATGCGTATATACGCACAAAAATTAATCGGAGGCATTAAACATGGTTATAAATAGAGATAACTATTTGAATAAACTCATCAGTAAGAAGCATAATGGCCTCATCAAGGTTGTTACAGGTCTTCGCCGTTGTGGGAAGTCCTATTTATTATTTAACCTTTTTAAGGAAAATCTTTACTCCTTAGGAGTGGATAAAAAGCATATCATTGAAATTGCATTTGACGCCTTTGAGAATAAGCAGTTTCAAGATCCTTATGTGTTAATGAAATATTTGAAAGAACAGATTACTAGCGATGGTATGTATTATGTTTTATTTGATGAGGTGCAACTTTTAGGCGAGTTTGTATTAGTCCTTAATAGCCTTATTCGAATGCATAATGTTGATGTTTATGTGACTGGTAGCAACGCTAGATTTTTGTCCAAGGATGTTATCACCGAGTTCCGAGGTCGTGGAGATGAAATTCATATGTATCCGCTTAGCTTTGCTGAATTTATGTCTGTTTATAAAGGCAGCAAAGAAGATGGTTGGAACGAGTATATGCTTTTTGGCGGGCTTCCACTTATCGTGCGTTTTGAAAAGTCTGAGGAGAAAATTAATTTTCTTAAAACACTTTTTGAGGAAACTTATATTTCTGATATTGTTGGTAGACACAAAATCCATAATCGCGCTGAGTTTGAAGAGTTATTGAATATTCTTTCTTCATCTATCGGCTCTCTTACTAATCCTAATAAGCTTTCAGCTACTTTCAAAAGTGTCAAACATAAAACGATTAGTAACGCGACTATCACTAAATATATTGACTATTTATGTGATGCCTTCCTCGTTGACAGGGCAATGCGTTATGATGTTAAAGGGAAAAAGTATATTGTTACCCCATTCAAATATTATTTTACTGATATGGGACTTCGCAATGCGCGGCTAAACTTCCGTCAATTGGAAGAAACCCACGCGATGGAGAATATCATTTTTAATGAGCTAAAAATAAGAGAGTTCAATGTTGATGTAGGCGTTGTGGTGGTAAATGGTAGAGACAAAGACGGTAGCAGCGTTCGTAGGCAGTATGGAATAGATTTCGTGTGTAATAAAGGATCAAAACGTTATTACATCCAATCAGCTTATGCTCTACCAGATGAAGCAAAAATGCAACAGGAGCAACGCTCATTAATGATGACTGGTGATGCTTTCAAAAAAATAATAATTACCAAAAATGCACCGGCACCATATTATAACGAGAGTGGAGTGCTAGTCATGAGCATCTTTGATTTCATGCTAAATCCGAATAGTCTCGACCAGTGAACACTTTTTATATTCTTGAGTAATCAGTCAAATTTAGCTTATCAAATATTTCGTTTTCATCTGACTTATTTGTAAGATAGGTCGCCAAATTTCAAGTTAGAAAATGCAAAAAGGTCGCCAAATTTCAAGTAAGTCATAGGTAATTTGTTGTGATAATTCACCATATATCAATGAATAATTATTGTTATCAATAATTCATCTTGAATTTTTTTAGTTAAATGTAAGATAAGATGTTGAAAAACATAACACTGGATAAAATCAGTAAATTACCTAAGCTTTTATACAAGTAAATTAAGTCATTACAAACACTATCTTAGTGAGCCCTATAGCGGTTTTTTTAGGTGTGATGCTATAATCTTTACATTAAGTAAAAAGTTGTGCCCTAAATAATCTTTAAGTCATTAAGTGACAAAAATATAAAATAGGTGCAGAGCATATTAAAAAATAATACCTCGAAAGGAGAATGAATATTCGGCTATCTAACTAGGATTAGCTGAATAACGCTAATGAATTATGAAAGCGTACGCAGAAGTATATCTAGATGATGTTACGGAAAGTCAAGGGAAACTCTTTGACTTTGTCGCTTCCTCCTTTCCTGATTGCTATACGGAAGATTTTATAAATCAGTATATGGCAAGCAAAACGAGAAAAGCTATCGATGAAGGGCAAGCTTACGTTAACACGATGGACTATAAAACGTTATGGGAATATTTCGTTAAAACTGATGGATATACTCCTAAAAAAGGAAAAGCGATTGAGGGATTCTTGCCCGAATGGATTGGTGAGTTTTACGCTTATTATCAATGGTATTACAATATCCCTAGCCGTGAACTTATTAAAAAGATTTCTGTCGATTTTTTAAAAAAGGCTTATGCTGGACTTCATGACCTTGACCTTGATCTAGCGGTCATAAAAGTAGGTGAAGTGTAATGGATATTGTTTGCTTCCATAACCCTGATGAAGAAAATGGTTTTTTAAGCAATTGGTATCTTGCTTCCTTTATTATTGATAATGTTACGTATTCTTCAGTTGAGCAATATATGATGTATCAAAAGGCTATATGTTTTTGTGATAGCGATATTGCTGAGCAAATTATGGAAACAGATGATGTCTCGATTATTAAATCGCTGGGGCGAGCGGTTTCTCATTACGATGACGAGATTTGGAGTAATATGCGTGAGAAAGTTGTTTTTGATGCCTTAATGGCGAAATTTTCACAAAATATTGACCTTAAGAAAGAACTATTAAATACGGGTAATGCCCTTTTAGCTGAATGCGCGGTTAAGGATGTGATTTGGGGTATTGGCTTATCGATGAACGATCCTAATCGTTTCCATACTCATAACTGGCGGGGCAAGAATTTGCTCGGTTATACGCTTATGAAGGTAAGAGAAATATTGAGATAGGAAATAACTATGCCAAATAACATTTTTGACAATAACTAAGAAAAGCAATTTATAGTCAAGCTTTTTGAGATTAAGACCGTTAACCGATAATAGATACGGCTCCTAGGAATAGGGGTTTTATTTCATTAATGTCATAATTGATATACCAAGAAATGTTGTTGATTTATCAGTTTTTCATACATGGTTTTTTATTAATATTTAATTCGATGTTTTCAATATAATTGTTAATATCCTACTGAATTGCTATGGATATTTTTATAACTAGTATTCTATAAATTTTCACTTGTCCTTAACGCGAATGACTTTATTATTATTTTTATTAATAAATGGGAGATAGAAAAATGAAAATGACAAAAAGACTGATTTTGCTGTTATCGGCTACTTTGCTCTTAAGTGGTTGTAATGGCGGGACTAGCGATTCAACTAATAATTCTGAATCCACAACTAGTTCATCAGACACTCCGGTGACAAGCTCTTGGAGCGATGATATCAAAGCATTATTAGAAAAATACTGCGGCGATGTATTACCTTATCCTAGCAATGGCTTTGTTGGTGAAATCAAATATCAAGAAGTGATGGATATGTATGGAAAAAACTGCCTTCAAATCTATGATAAAGCGACATCATTCACCCTTAAAGATATCCATTGGGAATATGATTTAGAAGCATCTGGTTGGACGATTCAAAAAGACTATAATGGCAATTCGTATAAGGATGCCATTACTGATGATGGCTACGTTGAACTGACGCGAATTTCTAGCGATGAAACAAAAGGTTTTCGACTACTTTTTAATTATGATTCGACAACTAAATGCAATCTCATCACCTGCTATAACGATTTAAAAACTAAGCTATCGACGAGGACATCATTTGATGATGTTGAAGATGGGTGCATTCAATATTCACTCCTAACATCATTACCATTTTCTAGATGGGGCGCGGATTATTATGTGGCGACGCATGAATATTATGAGCTCTTCTTCGATGAGAATACCGTTTTGATTCAAGATGAATTAGCGATTAATAATAGCGATTACACGATTAAGGCGTTAGAAGATGATGGCTTTGTGCTCAATGCATCTTTAAGCAAAGCAAACGGTTTAGGCGTTTTATATAAAGAACTTAAAAATGATGAGAATGAAGCATTTGCTAATATTCAAGCTTTAGTCGTCTATAACGGAGGGAATAAGCTACAAGCTACCTATTTACCAATTGCTACACCATCTAGCGCTTGGCCAAGCGAGTTTTTAAAACCTATTGAAGAGGAAACAGGCATCAGCCTTCCTACCTTCACCGCGGATGATATTACTAGCTATGGCTATTATAAGAAACACGATACATATTATGTAACCGCGAATACGTCAACTTCATTAAGCTTTGATTATGGATGGGAGCTTGAAGACTTAGGCTTATTTGAGGATCCCGATCATTTAGGAACTTATACCGATTGGCATGAAAAGGTACAAATTGAATTAACTGAAGGAACTGACGCCTCTTACAATACAACTAGCTTTACCGTTGCTCTTAAAGCTATTAAAAGTGAGAAAACATTCGCGGATAGTTATCCTAGTGATAAAGTCGCTGATTTCTTAAAGAACAACAATATCAATGTCACCCCGTTTTCATTAGATAATACGGGAACGGATATATATCGATACACATATACGACCGATTATGAGGCCCGTTATGATTATTGGTATGAATATCTAAAACGTTGGTATAAAGTCATGGGCATGACTATGAGTGAAGAGGAGGTCATCTCTGAAGCAGAAGATGCGGCGACCTCAGATTTAGGACTCGTCATTGAAATTGCCGATGATGATGGCTCTATTGCCGATGGTTTATCCGATAAGTTCTATAAAGCTGGTTGGCACAAGGAAACATATTATGACAACGGCAGTAAATTCGAAGACCCTGATGGCGAATTAGCGGTTATGATCGTCTGTCGAGGCGGTATTACAAATATCAAAATTGCTCTAGGAAGCGGAGAGAAACACAAACCGGTATTTGAATTCACTCAAAGCGAGATTTGGGATCGACCAGGTAACCAAGTCGATCTTAGCAACTACTTAAATATTGATATGCTACCTTACACTATTAGTTATACCTCATCTGACACAAGCGTTTTAACCGTTGATGAATATGGAAGTGCCACTATTAGTGAATCTGCGAAAAACAACGATTCTTCTATCATCAAAGCGAGTATAACTGATAAGGAAGGAAATACATTCGAAGCTTCGATTACTATCCGCGTTACAACAATTACGCAAGAGGATATAATTAGCCAATTAAAAACGAGGTTTGAATCAGCAGTTGTTAAGGGAACCTTCAACGAAGAAGAAGATGAAAACAACGGATCATATCGCATTTATGGAGCCTTCTTAGCGAGCGAGTTGTCAGTAGAAGAAGCTAAGAAATACGTTGAAGATAATTTGATTCTCGATAATTTTAGCCTCAGCGAATACACTCCTACTTGGGTAGATTCAAACGATTATAATACAGGAGATCCATATACCTACATCATCTATTGTCAAGGTAACTGTAACATCGTTCAGTATTTGATTTATAGCGACACTTATGAAGGAGTGGATTACACCTGGATTCAAATGATAATTTATAACTTTTAATCCGCACTATTGATTAAATATCTTTGAAAAGATAAGGCACAGCTACATTCCAGTTGTGCCTTTTTAATTGCAACTATTTAATTGGCCTCATACATCATTAAATGTATTGACTTAGCAGTGAAGTCTTTGCAAAGTTTTTGCTTGTTATCTTTAAGGCAATATTCAAAGCAAATATCCTATTAATAATTAATAGCCTTAGAGAAATGCATCTAAAACTAATTGTCATCAATAAGTCATATCTAGACATTTTATATAGACAAATTATCATCACAAGAAGAAACGGTATTAAATATCATCGCAAATGACAATAAATTATCTAAGATGGAAATTGCTAATAGATTGAATAAATCTGAAAGAACTGTGCAAAGAATTATTTCTTCATTAACTAGCAAAGAACTTATTGAACGCGTAGGTTCTAATAAGGATGGTTATTGGCGAACGATTGACTAATTAATAATTTGTTTGTCTAAGATTTTAATCTGTCTTTTTTGTAGTAGTGAATTTTCTAAAAAAGTGAAAACATAAAACAAAACTCGTCCGGAAAAAGTGTAAATGATGATGCTTGCAAGGCCAAAACGTTGTTTGAATGACAAATCTTTATTTAATTCAAAATGCCGAAATAATCGCTACTTTTCAATTGACAATAGCACCTTCGGTTTGCCATTCTTGGCAATATAAATTGAATATATCGATTATTTTAAATGCTTATGTTCACATTTAATCGATAATTTGTTTTTATAAAAGCCCACGCCGAGGAGAAGGATGTTATTCACGCCTAAGTGAATTAGTTCTTGTTCATATCCATTTTCTATAATTTGTTTAATCGCTTTATTAGCAATATTATCTAGTCTTTCCTTGCTCGTTCGCGTTTTTACATATTTTGATTCTAGAACAATACCAAGCTTTTTATTGTCCTTAGGACAAACGA
>CAVIPP010000077.1:0-6419 GCA_963644615.1 Oscillospiraceae bacterium | reverse complement strand
AATATGTCCGTATTTGTTGTTATTTTTTCTAATGTATTAGTAAACCCTAATATAAATAGAGAAATAATCAACATCGTTCATATCTTAATATCTGCATATAGAAATAAAGATATATCTCTATGTCTGATATTCATAAAAATCTAAAGGGGGACAAGATTTTATTATGAACAAGAGAATATCTAAATTCACTAGTTTATTCCTAGGATTTTTCATGATGCTAGGAGTTGGTGCTGGACTTGGGAGCGCTCATGATGAGACTGTTGGGGTTAGGGCTGCAGAAGGAGATAAACATGAATTTACAACAGGTTACACTTCAACGACACTATTGAATAATGGAAAAACACCAGCGACAGTAACGATTCCTGAACAAGAGTACTGTGTGAAACAAGTAATTATCAACTGGAAACATAACAAAACTAATGGAATAACAGCCACTGTTAAAGTTGGTGGCGCTGAACTAGGAACTGGTACCGTCGGAGGATATGAAGGTACAAAAGATACGACAATTGGTGATGGAACAACTGCCTTAAGTGGAGAAGTTAGCATAACTTGGTCATCCACTTTAACTGGAAGTGGAAAAGGAACGCTTTACATAAATTCATTTACATTAGTGGAAGGTTCATCTAAAAAATTATCATCCATCACCGCTTCTTTGACTGATACTACTAAAACATATTTTGTAGGAAACACCTTAAATGCATCTGATTTCACGGTGACGCCAACTTATGATGATGGAACTAGTGGAGATCCGATAACTGATGGTACTGGCGTAACCTTAACTAACGCTACATTAAATAATGAAGGTGATAACACTGTCACAGTCACTTATGGCGGATTATCTGTTGGTGTTATTGTGTCTGCAATAATAAGAACTATAACCTCTATTGAAGTTACTGGTTCATTAACAAAAACCACATATTATACTGGAGAAAATTGGGATTTAAGTGGTTTAAAACTACAAGTAAATTATAGCGCTGGTGATGCGTTAACTTTAGATATTAATGATTCGTCATTAACAATAACTAAGACTCCTGATGTTCCTACATTAAATGAAGGTTTGACAATTTCAATAACCTATCAGGATAAATCTTGTTCATATACGCCTAGTGTCAGTGTCCTAAGCGGTCCTATATATTCAAAATCTATGTCAGATTGGAATTGGGACGAATCTTATAAAGGAAAAATAACAGCCAATAGTGTTCTTCAAGCAGATGATAATAAAGCATGGAGACTATCTTCTTCCGAATATTTTGTATCTAGTTCTACTCCTACTTACATGTTAGGTGATTACAGTAATTCAAAAAACGGAGTATGGTCTACATTTAAGGGAAACACATATTATAAAAATATAGCATCAACCATTAGTTCAACTAACACATATGCATTTGTAATGTATAGTCAAAATTTTACGATAAATAAGTTAAACCGTGTTGATGTATCATGGACGAGTGTTTTAAGCATCAGTGATTCAAGTACCACAAAAGCATATATTCTTACATCGATCGATGGTGGCTTAAAATGGAATATAAAAGCAACTATTTCTACATTAAGGTCTAATAAGTCGATATCTTGGCAAGGAGACGATTATTCATCAGTAGATAATGTTATTGTTGCATTTATGTTTGATTCTTCAGTTAATAATAGCCAACTTCGTGGTATATCAATTGATTTATATGGCGATTCATTTGGTGAGGCAACATGGAAAGTTCAAAATATTGAAATTACTTCCGATTCCACAAACGTTGAAATTGGAGCAACTTTAGCGTTATCCGCTGCAATTAATGAAGGATATGAAGACGCAGTTAATAAAGAAGTAGTATGGAAATCCGATAATGAAACAATTGCAACAATAGATGAAACAACTGGTGTAGTTACAGGTGTCGCTGTTGGAAGTGTTTATATAACTGCGACTGCAAAAGATGGTTCTAATGAATACGGTTTAATTGAAATAAACGTTGTAGCCGCAACTGTTCATGTCACATCAGTCTCATTGAATGTATCGTCTTTAAAATTGGTAGAATATGAATCATCATTATTAACAGCAACGGTCTTGCCTGAGAACGCTACTGATAAGACAGTTACTTGGACAAGTGATAACGATAATGTAGTAGATGTTTCAAATGGCGAACTTATAGCCTATTCTGCTGGTAGTGCGACAATCACTGTCACAACAAATGATGGTGACTATACCGCCACTTGTATAGTTACAGTAGCTCCATTCGTGGGAGAATACGAAAAAGTAACTTCAACTGATCAATTATTCGAAGGCGCTAAAGTTATGATTGCTCCAGATTTATCTTATTCAGTTACCTCTGGGAATTGGAACACTAGTGGTTACTATGACAAAGCAACCGCTAATTTATCGAGTGATAGGTCTACATTAACATCTTCAGGTGGAACAATTTTTACAATTCGTAAATATGGTTATAAATATGTGTTTGAATATAGTGCAACTATCAATAATAAAACAAATACATATTATTTAAATTCAAATTCAACCACTCAGTCTTTAGAGACTATAGTCAGTGATAATACAGCTTGGTCAATTGATTTAGATGCTGATAATATCATGACTGGTAGCGGTACAGGTAATGATCAAATTGTGTTTAATTATAACAATAATTATTCTCGTTTTAAAAATTATAAAGTTAGTTCAAATATGCAAAATATTTCTCTATATATCGAAACAGCATCTAAAACCGCTAGCGATATTCAAGTTGTTGATACTTTTGAAAACACAGAAATGCATATGAGAGACTATAATAGCAGTTCAGAAACAACTGGATTATGCAAAGGTGATAGTGGCTATTACCAAATCGCAAAAACTAAATACAATTCATTATCAACTACTCAAAAAAATGAATTTGCTAATAGAAGTGATGCCGTTGAAAGATTATCGAAGTGGGCAATCGCTAATGGGGAATCGTTTGATTCTATTAACGGAACGTTTAATGTAAAGAGTTCTAAAAACATTATCAGTAATATAAGTGGTAATGAATCACTAGTTACAGCTGTTGTTGTTATCTCCTTAGTTAGCCTTACCTCAATTAGCTCATTCCTTTTATATCGTAAGAAAAAGGAAAACATTTAATTCTTAATATTTAATTAGAGCGATGAAGATAAATCCATCGCTCTAATTATTATGTTTTGATTTTTATTAATCTATCTAATTTTCTTTTCGCTTACAAATCATCATGTATCCTCCGATGATGGTTACACTAGTGAACACTACAAGAACCACAACAAGGATGATTGTATTATTGTCTTGAATGCGATAAGTAATATTAGATAATGAAGAAGATAAAACATTTCTTCCGATGAAGTTATAGTTATCACCTAATTTATTGCCATATCTTTTAACGATGTGATCATATAAACCGATCATCTTAGCAATATCAGCATTAGTATCTTCTGTTGTTGCTTCTTTAAGTTTTGGTTTTGCATATGTTGTTTCGACATCATCGTAATAAGATTCTAAAACATCCCAAATGTTCGCTAATTCAGCAGAGTTATCATCGTTTTGTTTTGCTTCTGTACAAATTGAAGCAACAGCATTATTAAATTCTTGAGCAAACTCGATTGCGGTATCTGTGTAGGTGAAAACAGGATTCACAATTTCGTATGTAGAATTATATTTTTGAAGATTTCCTGTTACAGTTACTCTGCCGTTAAGAAGAGCAGAACTAGATAAGTCTTGGAGCGCAGTAAAATCAAACATTAATATTGAATTCATACTGCTTGTTCCAACAACATTATCTGACAAGATTATTTTTTGAGTATTTGTAATCTCGGTAACATATGTATCTTTAAGCGTTACCTTGTAATCTGTCGCACTTGATGTTTCTAAAGCAGCGCATAATGTATTGGCTTCAGCTATCGAGATAACCCCATAGTTAACAACAATCAAAGCAGTTGCGGTGTTTCCTTCACTATCGGTGGCTGTTATGGTCGCTAGACCACCAGCATAAGCAATGTAATCACCATTATTATCAATGTCGACAACATTCGAATCGGATGATGACCACGTAACGGATAAACCTTCAACACTAATACCTAATGTTCCGCTTGCTTCAATTTCAATATTTTCAGTTGGAGCGCCGGTAATTGTAAATGATGGAGCAGTATATTTAGTAAAAATAGTTGTTGCACTGCGTGACTGACTTGCCGAAGTATAACATCTAAATTGTGCGTTATATAAAGTTAAATATCTGTTATTAGAAAAAGATTTAATAACTGTGTATTTAGAACCGGTTTCTGTTTCTGTCATCATAAGCCATTTATCTGCCGTTGTCCCAACTCTAACGCCATCATTAGCATCAGTAGTATATAAATAACTTCCGTCAATTGTTTTAATTTCAAAAGTATCATCGCCAACCAATGTGAAAATAAATAATGTTGCTTCACTTTCTTTGCTGCTAGCTGATGGCGTACTTGTTCCATTGCTTACAAAGTATTTACTGTCTTGAGAAATTATGTATTTTGCTCCGCTTTCAATGCTAAAAGTATTATCATAAACAGCTGGACCAACCGTTAAACCATCAACAATTACGCTATATTCTCCAAAAGTGCCAGTGACGGATGTTGTTCCTTCAGTTAATGGATCTGGTGACCAAACTACACTGCTTGTCACATCAGCGGTTGAAGTATCATCATATGTCGCGGTTACAACCAATCCAGTCGAATCAAACGATTTGCCAGCTGAATATTCCTTTTTAACTGTATCTAGACCAGAAGTAATTTCTAATCCACTTAATGTTTTAGAAGTACCTTCAACTGCAACAATTTTACTAATATCGCTTCCATTGTTGTTTTTTGTATTTGAGTTCTTTATGTTCATAATGTATTTAAAATAAACTCCAGATGCCCAAACAGTAGCTCCATAACTCGAGCTAGGTGTAAACGCTATGTCGCCTGTGGCATATTTGCTTGTATCATAAGAAATTTCATCAACCTTTGTAGCAAAAGTCTTGTCTGAATAAACCAATAATTTTACTGAATTAATTGTTACATCATTACTCGATTTAGTGCTATATACTGTAACCACAACTGACGATGTTAATGTCGTTGTAGGAGTAAGACATTTAATATACGAATCATTAGTTTTATTTTTGCCTGGACAAAGTCTTACAAATGCCCACCCTTTTTGACTATTGGAAGCGTATGCAAAAGTACAATTTTGCGTTTCATCCGTCCATTCTTTTGATGAATAAGTGGAAGCACTGGTGCTCCAATCGCTTTTACTTGAGATATTAAACAATGTTGTTTTATCTCCAACAGCGGCCTTCACCCCAGTAGCCTCACCATGAGCGCTCCCAAGTCCAGCACCAACTCCTAGCATCATGAAAAATCCTAGGAATAAACTAGTGAATTTAGATATTCTCTTGTTCATAATAAAATCTTGTCCCCCTTTAGATTTTTATGAATATCAGACATAGAGATATATCTTTATTTCTATATGCAGATATTAAGATATGAACGATGTTGATTATTTCTCTATTTATATTAGGGTTTACTAATACATTAGAAAAAATAACAACAAATACGGACATATTTTTACTTATGAATAAATAGATATAGAGATAAAAAGCGTAATGACGTGAATAAAAATATTTTGAAATATTTAACAAATAGAGCAGATGCTATCGATATTATTCACAATTTTTTGCTGAGTAAACTGCTAATGCATAGCAACTATTATTTCATATTCTTCCATTAATCTTTTGGAAGAATAATTAATTATTTGGAAGATTATTTGAAATTTTGGAAGATTATTTCTTGTTTATATTCCAATGAATTATATTCAATAACTCTAATTTAAAACTAGATGTTAATAGTAATTAAATTTATTGATAAAATTAAATCATGCATCAACAAACCCTCTTTCTACTAGCGGACTCCCTTATAGCTAAAATAAAAGAAAAAACAGATTGTTTTGAAACGACAACAATTGTTTTTCCTAATATTGTTAGTGAGCAATTCTTTAAATCATATTGGTTAAAGACTCAAAATGATAATGTCTTAATGAATGTTGAATTTAAAAGAATCAATGATGTCTTACTTTCTTTAGTGGATCAACCAAACTATAAATTAATTAATAAATCTAATTTAACGCAAATAATTTTAACTATATTAACTAACGATAGTGAAGGAATAATCCCTCAAAAATATAAATCTTATTATGAAAATAATTCTGTTAAGTTATATGATTTTGCTCTTTCACTAGCGAATCTATTTCTTTCTTATTATAAAGATAATTATTTTTCGAGTGGTGAATTTATAAATAGTTGGCAATACCCTTTATATCTAAAAATAATTGGAATATGTTCAAATAACGATCTGGGCACTATTGAATTACCGATAGTTAGAACTAATTCTAATAAAGAAATATATTTTTTCGGCTTTAATAAAATCGATAAGGT
>CAVIPP010000076.1:0-6458 GCA_963644615.1 Oscillospiraceae bacterium | reverse complement strand
GCCCAGTAATGATCGATTACCTCTTTTAACATTTCATAATTGAATGGGCCATCGAAATCAATATATCGAGAAGTCTTATCTGAAGTAGAATTAGTATTAAGAGATTTCTCATACATTGTAGTATATGGATGTAACATATGAGAATAGTTTTTCCAATAATCTACATTATGGACATGAATAAATGCATCTGTAGTAGAAGTGCCTTCTAAAGTTTGATCAGTGGTTGATGTATCAGTATTAACAGATTTACCATACCATTTTTCTATAGAGAATAAACCATCCTTAGATACAGCATCTCGATCATAATCTTGTTCCCTTGAGTATTCTCCGGCTGCAGCCTTGGTCCAATCATTCCAATTAAATGCTTCACTATAAATGTTTTTAAGAATCTCCTCGCCATATAGTGAAATAGTAAAAAGTTGAATATAAGAATCGTAATTCTTTTCAACTAAATTCCAAACGCATGGATGGATAGCTACGGTAGAGTTTTCCCAATTTTCGAGATTAATAATTGAATTCTGAAGAGCAACTTTTTCGTTCTTTGCAAACGAAGATCCAAGATTTGACCTATAAGCAATATCCATGTTTTTAAGATCATTATAGGTATCACTAGTAATTGCACCACTTGCTAAGCGGGCGTTATCATCAATTTCAGAGAACCATTTATATGGCGCATTAACTGACCAGAATTGTTTTAATCGATTAATAACATTATAACGAGCAATTACCCAAGGTTGTGTAAGCTCTTCAGATTTATCATAGTTGATATGCTTAGCTTCTGTAGTTAATTCATTATCAATTAAACCAATACTCTTATAAAACTTGATAATCTGAATTTCTTCATCAAGGGTTTTATCTGAGTATTTGATATCATAAGCAATATCATTCCAGAAAGGTTCGTTACCATTTAATGCGCGAATAACATCGATAGACTTATCAAGGAATACCAGTTTACAGTTCGCTGCTTTATAAAAGAGTTCTGTATCAGTTGCATAGTTATTAAGGACAAAACCTTCACTATCAAGTAATTGCCCACTTGAATAAACAACCGTATCACCATCTAGAATAAACTCATTAGTATAAACTAAGCCATAGTGTTTAAGATTAGATGAAACAGAATTAATAATAGAGCCGTCCATTAATCGGATATAGCTAGAAAGCTTATTCTGATAAATGGTTGCAATCTCTGCATTAGAAGTCTTGAGAATTGGTACCCATATGTTAGAAGGCGAAGACTCTTGAACTTTAGAAACCATACCATCTTTAGCTTCTACGAATAGGCCTAGATAAAGAACGATTGGATCTTTTTCAGGATCAGGTTCTACATCATCGAAAGCATGATCTGATTTTTTATATTCATTCTCTTTATCGGACACCAACATATATGCCCCACTGGTGTAATCCTGGTATCCAAGAATATCAGCAAAGAATAACTTAGAAAAATAACTTCCACTTGGGCGAGACTGCTGTTCATTCATCCATTCCATTATAATCTCACCAGAGGTATCAACTAAACGAGTAAAACGTTTGAACTTAATTTCTCTATCATACCGGTCAACGATAATGGTTGCATTATCTTCTGCTGAATTGTCTTTATATTGATACCAGTTATAAACCTCATTCCAAACAATGTTTTCAGAATTAAGATTTGTAGCCTCTTCATAATTATAAGAACCAATCGGTGCATATAGGACCTTGCCATTACAAACCATCTGGTTCTTGGAATTTATTTCGGCTTTATTACCTTTGAAGAAATATGTATATCCGGAGGCTTCATCACCAGTCGCACATTGGTGTAGCTTGCTAGCGAAATCTTCCTTATTATTTTCGCATTCGATAATAAAATCCGTATCATCGAAATCACAATAAACCATCTCGCCATTAACATTCAAATACTTTGGACATTGATATACTTTAACTTTGTAGAATTGCTTCCTGGTAGTTGTTCCTGTTTCTGGAATAATGTTTAGATAGGTAGGAGTATTGTCATAATACTCAACAACTTCTAATTCCAATTGTTTCGATAGTTGTGACAGTTTTTCAAACTGGTCTTCAAACTTAACACCAATGGCTTGCCGTTCAGAAGAAAGTAAACTTTTAAAGTTCTTAATCAGAACTTTACCTGTATCAGATGTAGAATCAACATCTTCATATGTATCAGATAAATCAGCTAAATCAGAGTCAACTTTTTTCTGCTGTTTAACTGAGACCTTTTTAGTAAGTTCTCGGTAAATGAATTCAAGAATAAGTTGCTCAATTAAAACCGCGGTACCGACCTTGGAATCCTTTTCTCGAATGGCTTTAATATCAGACCTTAGACGGCAGACATCGTTACAAAGATTCGTAAGTTTTTTAGCAGCTAAGCGAACCTTAAGAACTTCAACAAACTCTACACGAGTAAGTAGTAGAGTTTCGAACATTGATAATACATCGGTATATGTTGGTTTTGAGAAGTTGATATTTGGATAGGTGGATGGAGTGCTGTTGATATATTGAGACATATCAAGATAATCCAAATTACCATATGAATCTTCAACATAGCTTAGATTGCCATTCTTAAGAATTTCATTAAAGTAATCATTTCTAATATACTTTGATGTATAGCCAGTAATAGAATCGACGGCTTCGAACTCTGGATTATTAGTTAAGAATTCGTCGAGCATCTTAGCAGCTAAAGCATTAATTGTATCGTCCGGTAACCCAGTAGCAATATGGTTAAGGAACGTATACTGTGAAGCCGGATCTGAAGTAATTAAGCAGTCATAGATACCAGAACTTGTATCTTCTATATACTTAGCAATAGCTTCATTTTCTCGATTTACCCATAATTCATTACGAACCATTGGATAAACTAAGTTATCGTAAAAGTTATCAAAGTATTTCCGATTTAATGCATCATTAATAGACTTAAGTTGCTCGGTAGTTTTAATCTCGTTAAAGTTCTTACTTAGTTCAAGGTCGTAGAAAGAACCATCATAGAAGAAAGACTTATAATAGAACTTCGGAAGTGAGAAAATATTAATAAGGTATTCCAATTCTTCTGGAACTGAATAGTTTCCCTTGGTAATATCAATTGCATATGAAGCATATGCAGAAACTAATTCGTTAAAATGACACGTATCGATATTAACGATATTACCTAACCAGTTCTGAATACGTTCGTATAAAAGCTTTGAAATGTCTTTACCTACAATAGAAGTAAGATTGACAATTGAATCTTTTTTAGTCCAATCATCATTTAATAACAGCTCGCGAAAATGTTCAGCGAAATCAAATGACGTATTAAGTTTAGAAAGTCTGATTTGGATATTACTATTAAGTGTCTTAAGCGGTGAAGAAGCTGCAGATATAGAATCTGATGTTAGAATAGCTTCCTCAGCAGAAGATATAGTATCATCAGCTGAAGCTCGTTTATTGATCCAGCTAAGTTCCAAATCATGATGTAGTAAATCCAAAGCCATTCTTAGTAATTAATAGAGAATGTATTATTTTGTTCATCAATAACGCTAATAAGACTTGAAACGTCTTTATAAAGTGTTGGGAAACAAAAGTCTTCAATACTTGCATAACTTGCACCAACCCATTCAAAGTCTTTACCGTTAATCAATGAATTGGTAAATTTAGCAAACGAAAGAGAATTTGAAATATCATAAACTTCCCAAACTGGTGTTGAGGAAATTGTATCACCAGCTGAAGTAATTGAATCCTTTAAGTCGATAGAAGAATTAGAAAAGTCATCGATAAAGGTATCAAGTTTAAAGATTGCTGGTTTCTTTATATTAGCAGTAGTGCCATCATACTTAAACGAAACCGTTGTATACTTGAGTTTATTAGTATACGTTGTTAATGTTTGACCGTCGACCAATGGATTGCTACGAGTTATCTCTGCATAGATTGCATAGGAATTACTTGACGTAGATGGGTGTTCTTTAGTGAACAGGTATTTTCCTTTATCAGTTCCGTCAAGTGCGTCATTTCCAAAGAAAAGTTTATATACTACTTCTGAATCTGTATTAGAATCACCTTCAACTACTGTTGGATCAAGAACATATTCAATGCCAGTTGATAATTGCATAAGCTTGAATACTGTATTATATCCCGTTAAACCGGCATTAGCAAATGCAGAAGTATCATATGTAAATTCGATATATGAAGTATCTGGATTTTCAGGATAATCCATATTACTTCCAAAGACTACACTAGAGGAAATGTTCGAACCACTTTCTTTTGTATATACAACCTTAATATCCTTAATCAATGCTCCAGTTTCAGTATATAAATTAACATTTCGCGACTTAGTTGTAGTAATTTTACGAACACCAGAAATTTCAGCAATAGTTTCATTAACCTTACTAAGTTGGATGGCTTGACCAAGGTTATTATTCTCTAATTGGAATGCTGAATTAATAGCATTAACAATATTATTAGAAATTGTGGAAGCATTTTCATTTACACCTACATCGCGGTAAGCATTAATATCCACTTTAACTTCTGTGGACTCGCCAGAGAAGAGATAGCTAATCATTCGTTTTGTAGGTATACGCTGGATTTCGCCATTTACCTCATCGAATAAATCGCCGATCGTTTTCCATTTTTTATAGAACTTATCGGTATCGTTTTTCTCACGAGTTAAGAACAAGTATTTTTCTCGTGCATATAATAACCAATCAATATCGTCTTCGATATTACCTACGTATGGATAGAAGTATGTAAGAACTGGGTCTACGAATACTAATTCAGAAGTAAGAATTTTCTTAGAACGGAGACTGCGTTCAATTGTCTTCTTAATAAAGTCATTGATAGGATATGTTGTATAACCTTTGGCCCAGATGTAAACATTATTAAAGTCACAGGAATCAGAGAACTTATAACCAGAGGAAACTACATCCTTAGAAAGTGCATCATATTGATAAAGCCAGTTGTAGAACTTCGACATATATTCGAAGTTGTTCATAATATTGACACCATAGATATATTGTGCGTAGTCACGTTTAATAAATGCTTCTAAGTCGCCTTTGGTAATAATACGGTCATTAGTTCTGTTATATGATGGAGCCGTTTCACGAATTTGTTCTACTGTTTCGATAGGTTGGAACTTTGATGAATCAGTAATTGGATAGAAATAAAGCTCGATTTTCGGAACATATGTATCTGAATCATTGGCCGATGAAATAATTTTAGAAGCAATGTTACAGTTTAATTTATCAATATCTGTGGTATCGACACCATCATAGATAAACTTTTCATTAATTACGGAAGAGTTTGTATTCGGATCAGGATTACGTGTTAAGACCGATCCAACAGTAACTGGAGCATTCCCATCAGTAAAGACTGATCGAGAGGCTTCTCCTGCGGTTCCATTATTAACGATAAAAAATAGAACAATTGAAGATTTTTCAGGTAATCTTGCACCGTATATACTATCACCAAACCGTAAAGTAATTGAACGATTAACATCTACATAGTATTCAAATACCCGGTCAGTTGAACTGTAGTTACGAAGTGAAGAAACCGCTTTATAAATTTGAACACCGTCTGTAGTAATAGTATTCGGATTATAAACTACAGCATAGATTGTTCCATCAGAAACATTTAATGATGAAACATTTAATGCTGTTACATTAAAGACTTCGTTTTGTTCACCTGTGGTATTACCCGTCACATAATAAGAATTCCATTTACCATTAGTTGCAATTACGAAGTTGTCGATATCGGATGAAGAAACCCGGAAATCGCAATCTAACATAGGTGTTGCTGTAGAATAAGTTGCATAATTTTCGATTAGTGCAGTCTTATTATCTACACTAGCCATTTCCATCAATTCATCGATAGTTGTGGTTAATTGTAAGTCTGGTAAATTCCACAGGGTTCGAAGATATGAAAGAATTGCGGTTTGGATATTAGTATACGCTTGGGTGGTCCAATAAAATACGTTAGTTGGAGAAAGGTTTGTAAATGACGGGTAGACTTGAGTATTTTCAAGTAGTGAATACGGAGCAGAAGTAGAAGGAATTGTAAAGACAAGGTCGCGAGAAATAACCTTCGGGTTAGAAATAGTAGTAACAGCAATTTGAATCTGGTCTACTAATTCACCAACCGTATTCATTGTAGTGGTAATCTTAGGCATTACCTTGTCAATGTATACTCCGCCACTAAGTGTTCCGTGAATAGTTGCAGGAATAGAAGCACGAGCTTTATATCCAAGCATATTCACAATCTTAAGCATGTTCTCATAAATTTGAACTCCATTAAAAGTGGCTTCAGAAGCCTGGAAATTCATATTATAAGTTAGAATTTCGAACATAGCGGAAAGTGTTTCTAGAACAACCGTTAAGTTCGATCCGGCATAAATCTGGTCAGTATAAGTTCCGTCTTCTGAAATCTTATTATTCAAAAAGTCGAGAACTGATTGAGCGTCAAATTTTAAGTAATCGTTATTGTCTGCCATTTAGTGCCGG
>CAVIPP010000075.1:0-6600 GCA_963644615.1 Oscillospiraceae bacterium | reverse complement strand
ATTTGGACTCTGCACATTATTTGGGGTATTGCAGCTTTGTTATCAGCTTGGACTCTGCTCTTTAACCGAGTTCTTCTAATCCAGGCTTACAATTCTCGAACTTGGACTCTGCTCTTTTGCAATTTTGGTTATCACTTTGGACTTGGCTCGTAATCTAAGTTTTAATTTGTGTCATTAGTCGAACAATTTTTTTCTCCAGAACATTCTTTCGTCATTACATGTGATGAAAAACGTTATAAAGTATTTCGAGCTATTTTCGATTATTATAAATTACCTCAACCGACAAAGTTTGATGCGTGTAAACTAGACCATCCTGCAAATGGGTGTCTGCTTTCTCATTACACATTAATGAAAATGGCGCAGACTCTTGATTGGCCTTACCTCACAGTTTTCGAAGATGATATATTTCCACGAAAGAATATTCTTGAATATCTAGAGAAAGCTTTAGCTGTTATTCCCCATAAAGTTTGGAATCTTCTTAAGTTAGAAGATACTTTCTGGGACCAGTATAAAAACTTTACTAATTTGAATACTTATTGGCGAGTTGGGACGCCTAGGATCGGAGGTTCTGGAACGGGTTGTTACATTGCTTCTAAAACATTCTATACTAAGTATATCAAATTATGTGAAATGTTTGATTTGGATGGTATTAACTATCCAGCCGATGCTTTCTTAAATTGCACAGAAATTCGAAAGCTTGGTAAGAACTTTATTATTGATAAGCTTTGTTTTCTCCAGCATAATATGCATAGTCAATCGGTTATCCATAATTGGCATTTTAGCCCATTTGATTCTCGTATCGGAGGTAATTACGACCCGAATGATATGATGTCTTTTGATTTGAATAATCAGGAATTAATGAAAATCATCGCCGAAGCGAGAGCATAAATAAGAGACGACTCAGCATCGTCGAATGGCCGAATTTACCGAAGAGTTCGTTATAAACGACTATGAGGTTTTATCCGATACAGGATGGCAAGATATTAAAGGTATTGGTAAGACCATACCATATCGTAGGCATACAATTTATACTAAGTCATTTGTTCTAGATTGTGCTGATACCCATATTGTCTTTGATAAAGATTTTAATGAAGTCTTTGTAAAAGATCTAAAGCTTGGTCAGGTTATTCAAACCGAAAATGGCCCAGAAGAAATTGAAGCTCTTGATAATAGAGATTACAATTCTGAGGAACAAATGTATGATCTCGTATTAGACGACACGAGTAATCACAGGTATTATACGGATGGAATTCTGTCACACAATAGTACAATTTACTGTGTATTCTCTACATATTATTGTCTCTTTAATAAGGACCGTAAAATCCTATTAGTAGCAAATAAAGAAAGCACTGTTAAAGAATTGCTTCAACGTATTAAGATGGCCGTGTCAATGCTTCCAAGCTTTTTACAATTAGGCGTTACCTCTTGGTCAGCTAAGAAAATTGAATTTGAAAATGGTTCTTCTATAACGGTTTCTGCTACTTCTCCTGACTCGGCTCGTGGTTCGTCTTGCGACGTTTGTTTATCTGATTCAAGTTGGATCTTTATTAAAGACAATGGACAGGTAAAATATGTCCCACTTGTTTCACTTCAAAGTAAATCATCGGTAATCAATACGACAACCAATAAAGCTTCATTTGCTGATTTACTAAAGACTGCATTAGAAGATAAAGAGTCTACAGAAGACCTTAAAGTTTTGCTTGAACATTCGACGAGGTGTAAGAATTCGCAACTTGATTTCCATATTAATTCAGGTTGTTTAACTGTTCCAACCTGTCCAGTCTGTGGTAAGAAATTATACGACCGTTTTCGTAATAAAGAATACTATCATACATGTTCAGTAAAGTGTTCAAAGATTTTTAAGCAATATCTTGAATCGCTTCCGAATATTCAAACATTCAAACCTGTGCAAATTCTTACTAAAGATGGCTTTGAAGATTTTGAAGCTATTTCAATAAATGATAGTGATGAAATATATGAAATTAAATTTGATAATTCCAACACTATTATTAAGTGTTCACCTGAACATAAGTTCTTTATAAATGGTAAAGAAACATTTGCTAAAGAATTAGCAATAGCTGATACGGTTGATGGAGTAAGTGAAAAACGAACAATTTCTTCTATAACCAAATCAACTAATAAGGACCACTTATACGACGTTGTAAATTCAGGTAAATCAAATACATTCTTTGTTTCTGGAATTCTTACACATAATTGTATCTTAGACGAAGCTGCATTTATTCCTAATAATATTATGGATGAGTTTGTGGCTTCTGTATTCCCGACAATTTCTTCTAAACCTGAAGGTAAAATTATTGCAGTGTCTACACCTAATGGTATTGGCAACTGGTTTGAAAGAACTTATAATAATGCTTTCTATCAATTAGGCGATGATAATGGATTAAAATGGAACCAGGTTACATTTCCATGGTGGGAACATCCCGAACGTGATGAAAATTGGAAGAAGAAACAACTTGCAATGTTAAACTTCGATGAACGTAAGTTTAATCAGGAATTTGCATGTTGTTTTCTCGGATCATCTGCTACATTAATTGATACAAAGGCATTGGAATATTATAGGAAAGACATTCTAAACTATTCCAAAAATTATACAACTACAAAGATTCTTGACTTCAATATTAAAGTATGGAGCGAAGTAAAACCTGAACATGCTTATGTATTAGGAGTTGATATTGCTGACGGGTCTGGTAATGACGCTTCAGTTATTCAGATTTTTGATGTAACGGATTCGACAAATATTGAAGAGGTTGCAGCATTTAATTCTAAAGAAATTGATACTAATTCTCTCGCCCTTATTGTTGCTAAATTAGGTGCTAGATATAATACTGCTTTAGTTGCTGGTGAACGTAATGGTGTTGGCGCAGGATTTTTCGATATTCTTACAAACGTATTCGAATATGATAACATCGTAAACTTTAAAAATAAGGATGAACCTGCGGATCGACCTGGTATCTACTCTACAAATACTAATAAGGTAGATGCTTGCTTATGGGCAAAAACACTTACTACTTTAACAGTTAATGAACCTTCAACGGTTAAAGTTACAATTAAAGAAGCTTCAACTGGGTATGAATTAGAATACTTTGAAAGTCATTCTACCGCTCGATCAGTTTCCTATAGTGCTTCTAAGAATAACCATGACGACTTTGTAATGTCCTTTATCTGGGCAATGTTTGCATTAAAACTTGATATAGCTGAAAACTATTTCAACGTCCGACAAACCGTATTCTCTTCAACTGGTGTAGAAATTCCTAAACATATTATTCCAGTTATCATACCTGAGTATACAGAGGAATATATTGATAACCGAATTTTAAATAAAGATCCACAACAATCACTCGACAGCTTACGAGATTCCAGAGCTGATGCTGCCAATCGTGAAATGATTCAAGATGGCATATTCAAAGCTATGTTTTCAAATGAGGCTGCAGATGATTGGTAATACCAATAACTAACCTTAGCAATGGCAGACGAAGTAACAACATTCAAACAAGTTTCAAGCTTATTAAACTTTGCACATCCAACCGGATTTGTGCTCGATATTCCGTTTAAGGATATCGGGATCGGTCGCAAGTTGGAAACAATCGGGTATTCTAAAGACCGATTTGTAATGAATATCCAAAACTTTACTCTTAATCGTATGTCGTTAGGAAGTAATTCTTTAGCACGAACAGGATATTCCGTTTTGCTTCCAAACCAAACTGATACTACCGAGAAATCATTTACGATTAATTATCGACTTTCGTCAGGTTGGCAGCAGTATTATTTCCTTTCTCTTTGGTATCAATCGAATCTTAAGAATATTCTCCACATTGATGATGAAGATGCTGAAGAACGGCATAACAATAGTGGCGATTACTTTTTAACACCGATTAATCTTTGGATCTTAGATGATAATAAAGATCCTGCTATGTTAATTCATTTTACGGATTGCTGGTTATATGAATCTGGGGAAATGCAATTATCGTATACCGATAATGAACCGACACTTTCTCATTCTTTCTCTTGCTATTATAACGATTTCAAAATTACTTTGATAAATGAACGACTCGGAAATGCATGATGATAACGATTTCGATTTCTTGAATATGGACGTCGATGATGAAGTTGTTCCTACTTCGGATACAGAAGAGGAAGGAATTTCTAATGAAGTCTTAGAGGATTTACCTGATATTAAAGAGGATTTGCATGATATTGAAAATGCAGAAGCTCTTAAAGGAACTATCTTAGATAAGAAACCTCCGATCAAACCAAAGGAAAAGAAAGAGAAAACTCCTACTAAGCTTCCACAATTATCAGCATTAGATGCAATGATTGGTAATTTCCAATCTAAGTTAAATGTATTAAAAGAACAACAGGCAAAGATTGCAGAGAAATCAAAAGAGGAATCTCCACTTAATCTTATCGAATCCGATCCGACTAAAACGTATTCACATATCGAAGAAGCTTTAGTTGCAGCATTAGAAATTCTTCAAAATGCTAAGTTGTTTGTAGAGAATACTCCTGATGGTGAAGGTTTTTCTGCTGCGGCTAGTGTTATTTCTTCAGTTCAAAGCTTATTCAAGGAATTTACTTCAATCTGGCAAAAGCAAATGAATTACCAGAATGCTGTTAATTTAGAAGCTATTAAATTGCAGAATAAGAAAGATTTAGAAACTCATAAGATGCAATTAAAGTTGAAATACTTTAATCAAACTACTTCTAAAGATATGTCGAATGGAAATACTAGTATTCCATTTAATACTAAAGAATTTATTGATGCAATTTCAAGCTAGCGAAAACCTCTTCATTTTTGAAGAGGTTTAAATTTTTTGGTTAGGATTGAATTCCAATATGGAATGATTGATTCTTGTAAGTTAAGAGGATTATACAAAGATTTCATATCTTTGATAAGATTATCAAATACGGCATGAATTTGTTCAGCATCGAGGATATGATAATCTTGAAAGTGTTCCATATAAGAGAATCCACCAGGTGTAGAATTAAAAGACTTACGAGTTTCTGTTTCTAAATCAGCGGTCCAACCAAATTGAAATGTTGCATATGGTGTATATTCCGGTGGTTTCTGTTCAGGAGCAAATACTTCAATCTGGATAACATTCTTATCTTTAACTACCACATTTACCAAGAAATCAAATGGGGATAATTGGTTATCAATAGCCTCTTTTAATCGATTAAGATGTTCCCAGTAAATCTTAGCAGAATATGTTTCATTTTGCCCAGCCAGAGAAAACTCAATAGCTGAATTTTTTCGAGCATATAATAAATCGATAAAAGCTGCGTTTACTTTATCCATGGTGGTTAGATTGAAATTAGAATTGTAAATTGTAAGTTAAGCCCTGTTGCTAATTCAAGCCATTCATGTAAGTCAATATTAACTGTTGAATATGGATTCGCATTAGATAGTTCGAAATAGACCTCGTTTGGTGTAATCTGAACTAGCTTATTTCCTGAGTGATAGTAAACCTGTGCTCTTACTAGTTTATTACCATCTAACACACTATGGGCTACTGAAATAATTTTAGTAGTTGAGTTATAGTAAACACCTGCGTCGGTTCCATCGGTTTGTTGCCACTTAGATGCTTCCGATGCCCGAGCAAACTTAGCATTGAAAACCTGGGAAATATCATTACCGTCAACATTAATAGAGAGGTCAATGTTATACGGTTGAAGCTTAAGCTGATTTTCTGTTAATTGTGGTGGGTGATCGATAGCTGCGCCGGCCGTATATTCAGAAGTAAGATCTGCTAAATCCGATGGATACCAGGTACCAGTGGCACAAACAGGAACCCACATATATTCACCAGTTTCAGTTAATACAACACGTAAGTGAATTGATGCCCAGTCTTCATTTTCATTATTAGTAAGGATTGAATTCTTACCAATAATTGTCGGGGCCGATGAATCGCTATTTGTTTTGGATACGATAAGTACTGGTGTCCGAGTTTCTGTTGTTGAATCGGCCGGCCGGAGTTTCGTAATGACCACTTGCTCGCCGCCTGAAAGCGCTTCTGGGACAGTTGGTAATGTTACAACTGTCGGGCGATTACAAACCATATGGTAGATATAACCGACACCAATCATCGGCTGAATAGTTTCAGCTGTCCAGGAATTTAACGCTTGATTCCACTTAATTACAGCATTATCTACCGGGTTGTCAGAAATTTTTGAAGCTTTTTCTAACTGGTTAAACTTACTAATAAGTGTGGTGTATTCCCACTTTTTAACCGATTGGTTCCAACGAACGGTTTGGCCGGTAACAGGAAGGATCTTAGAAGTATCCGAAAGTTCCGTTAAAGCTGGCATTGGAACTAAATCAGCTAATGTTCCAATAGTATGCCATTCTTTATAATGCTTTTGATCCGGCTCAGAATAAATGTCTGCTAAATATGTAGTCTCTGTATAAGGAGATGCCGGCAAGTCATAAGCAATCGATAATTGCTCGAGCATTGAATAGATTCGAGCTAATGGCCGGTTCAAAACGCTATTGTTTACGTTTTCATTGGCATTAAGTTTAATTTGATCAAAGGAAAATGCTAAGGCCATTATTTCTTGCTACTGCTTAAACGATTATTTAAG
>CAVIPP010000074.1:0-6669 GCA_963644615.1 Oscillospiraceae bacterium | reverse complement strand
GTATTTGGAGTATCTGGAATTAGATGTGAATGAATTCTTGTTTGTTGATATTAGTGAACTCTATCACGCCCTGAAGGGCGTGATCTTCTCACTTCGACGTCCAGACTTACTTTGGATGATTACATCCTCAGCAGTGGCCTTAAACTCCGTGAGCGTAATTTCCCGATGTTCCGTCGGTACAAAATTGAATTTTTGAAAGACTTTGTTTTTGATTGTTAGCATATTCTTTGCGGCGTGGACGTCACGATCTTCAGTGTATCCACAACCGCAATTGAATACCCGATCTTCTAAGGTCAAGTATTGATTCAATGTTCCACAATTACTACAAAGCTTTGTAGTTGGGATCATTCGATCAAGCACTACAATTTGTGGTAGCAATTTCAACTTTGCTTTGATCAAACCCATACAACTATGCTGCACCTGTCGGCCAAATTGCTGATGCCAGCTTGCAAGGTTTTCATCTTGCATAGCTACACAATCATAAGCTTTGAACTTATGCACAATCTTGTTTGCTTTGTCAGTCTTTCGATTTGAGAGTTTTAGATACTCCCTCTTAAGAAGTTTAATTGTTTTGAAACGATTGTTTGAACCTTTTTTACGTCTAGAAAGCTCACGTTGGAGCTTCTTTACTCGTTCACTTTCTTCAATCGAAACATTAATCTTCTCGCCTTCACTTGTGGTTATATTGGTCTTGATACCAAAGTCAAGACCAATTTCTTTGCCATTTTTCTTCGGCTCTGAAAAGTTTTCTTTGTTTACAAATGTTACAATCTTAAGATAGTAACCATTTGCTTTCTTTATTAGATTTGCATTTGCAAATTCACAATTCTTTGGAAATTGCTTCCATCCTCGAATCAATACCTGACCATGAACCTTTGCTATTTTGACCTTATTCATTGATTTGAATCGCCATGTAGAACCATATTGAATTAACGGGAGGCTTGTGATCTCAGATTTGAATTTCAAATTACTATGTTGTTGAAATCCTCGCTTGATCAAAGTAATGATGGTTTTTTCATTAGCAATCATACGTTGAACTATTGCAAGCTTAATCTGAGAGCCTAAACGTTCCAATTCTGAAGTAATTTGCTCTTGATCTTTGTTGAAATGGTTAACTGATTTGATTTCGGTAGTATTGATGTTGTGTAGGTTAACTCCGCTTTTGTGTATGTTCAAAACGTGATTGTAGAAACGTTTTCCTTCAATGAAAAGTTTTTCAATGTCATCTTTTTGTTGCCTGTTCAATCGACTTGCAACAATTTTGCATTCATAGGTTTTGCAAATTTGTTTTTGACGACGTTGCTTTGTTTGACGACGAGACAAACCAATCGCTGCACGTTTTTCAGCAGAACAAACTTTTCTCTTGTCGTTTTCAAGCATACAAATTTATTTATGCTCGAGGAATTTACAAGATTTGATTTTTTTATAAAAATAATTAATTTTTTGACAATTCATATCACACCCTAAAGGGTGTGATCTTTCTTGTCAAATTAACTGTAAATTAGAAGACTTTTCAAGAAACGAACTTGGATTTACTGGTATTTGGAAAGTTAGAAATAGATACGATTCAAGAGAAAAGGTATCAGAGGCTACAAAATCTCTATTTAGAAATAGTTCGCCTTTAAAAAGACATTTCCATAATGATTACCTTCTATACAAAAATGTCCAACATTATTGAAATGCTGGACATTTTTTGAAGTGAATTTGAATTACCGATTATTCTTCCGGAAACAATTTTTCAAGCATTTCCATATACTTTTCGGCTTTGTCACCATAAGCAATGTATTCATTGCTAAGAGATAAGATTAGGAAATCAGCTGCGGCCTTTTTTATCGGTGTTTCATGGTTCTTATTAATTTTGATAGTATCACCTTCAAGAACAGCATAGTTTGTTTCTGTAACATCATCGTATTCACAGTCTTCACCAATATTCCAAAATCCATCTTCGTCTTCAGAAAATTCAGCTTTGAAGAGTGATGTGATACGGTTTCCAGAAATTTTGAATGTACAGTCAATGCAACCTCCATAATTTCCATAGATCTCGATGGTATTGCTAGAACCTGTGGAAATTCTTAAGCCTTGGGCTCCATCATCATTGCATTGATTAATCAAAGCTTTCACCCAGTACTTAAACTCTTCAGCAGGGCTTGAAAACTTCTTAGGTTCCTGTGCCTGTGAAAGCATTGATTGTTTGAGATTCTTTTTCTTTTTATCTTTTGGCAATTCAAACCATCCACTTACCGAATGAGCAAGTTCTTCAAATTGTTTAGAAGAAGTAATTGCAACCTTTGATTCGCTGATATTCCATTCAGCACTAATATCGAACAATTTAGGATCAACGGTTTTTGGCGAAATTTCATCGCTTTTGCTCGGGAATAAAAATTCTCCCATACCGGCAATATATGCATCAGAAACACGCGTGTTCTTACCAAAGATCAAACGATTAACTTGCCCTCCGCCATGCTTAGCATGGATAATTGAGTTATTTTTAATTACCGCATTATCTTTAACTGTTGTGCCAGTGATCTGGGAATTCTCAATTACTGCGTTATCATATACTTCACTATGCTTGAGAATGTTAGAATTTTTAATATAGGCTTTACCATAGATCTTCGAATAATTAATTTCGCAATGGCCTTCAATAACAGCATTACCAGAAATGGTAGAACCATTAATCTCTGATTCGGAATCTCCACTAATTTTAGCGTTGCCAGAAATCGTATTTTCAAATTCAATTAGGATGTCACCGGAAATTTCGGCGTTTCCATATACAATAGAGTCATCTCCGCGAACCCAGCATTCGCCTTTTTGCGAGAGATTTTTCTCGGATTCGATATAACCACCTTCATCACCTTCATCAACATAATCACCAATGTTCCGAAGAGCTTTAATACGATACAACGTCTTGCCGCCGGCATTGATTGTATCATCTTTCATTAGTTCATATTTTTTATTAGCCATTTTTTAATTATTGTTAGTATTATTTAAGATTTGTTTTTTTTTTTGTAGATAATTTCCTTGGCTTACCTAAATGGTTCAGGCATACCAGTGAAATTATATGTACAATTATACGGGTTTTTGTGAATTTGTAAACAATTAAATTTATGCCTACCAGGAAGGCATGAACTGATGCTTGGCTGAAGACCAACCATCTTCTTGCTTCATCGTTTGCATTTGCTAGCAATACCATAGGTATTTCTAACAGAATCTGCAAACTCCACAAGCTTGAAATCCCTGCGTCCCACAGGTACAAAATTGTCAAGAATGAACTTCATATTCTGAGCAGCGTGAACATCACGATCACCAGAATCTTTACAGGAATTACAACAGAATTCACTTCCTGGAGTTTCCGTAGTTAATCCACATTTGCAACACCATTTTGTTGTAGGTATATACCTATCTAATACAACAGTTTGCGGCAGTAGTTTCAACTTAGCTTTAACTCGACCAAGAACCGAATGCTGGATTACTTTAGAGTTGACTCTATTACGTTTCTTACTCTTGCTTGTTTTCCAACCATTTAGTTGTTCATCCTGAATGCAGATTCGTTTGTAGGCTTTCATTTGATGCACAAACTTATTTGCATAGTCATTCTTTTTATTATTTTGTTTATCATAACAACGACGTAGTTTGATTATGGTTTTTCGACGATTATTAGAGCCCTTTTTCTGTCGAGCAAGTTTTTGCTGCAGCCGTTTTTGGCGCTCACTTTCTTCAACCGAGTAATCAAAAACTCGACCATCACTAAGTGTGAAAGAGTTTTTAATACCAAAGTCAATACCTATTGAGTCGTTGATTTTCATCTGGTTAGTAACCAGATTTTCTTTTGAAATGAAAGTAGAAATTTGAAGATAGAAATCGTTTCCTTTTCGAATAAGATTTGCGGTAGTAAGTTCGATTCCATCGATAGAAAGGATTTGTTTCAAACCACAAACACGTAATTTTTGTTTTATTCCCTGTATCTTCACCTTGGTTGGCGATACAATTTTGTGGGTAATTCCATATTGTTTAAGCAACAAAGAATTAACTTCACTTTTGAATTTGAGTCGACCAATCTGATAACCAGCTTTCTTCAAAGCCGATAAAGCTTTAATGTTCCACTGAGCTTTAATTAGAACGCCTTCTAGTTGTGAAGATTTTAAGTACTCAAGTTTCCGCTGCTCAAATTCGCCATCTTTATTCTTAACCTGAAGTTCTTTTGTTTTTGAAAAGTCAATTGACCGAGGAAGCCCGTCTGATAGGCCAACTAAGTAATTGTAGGCCCACTTTGCTTCGCGGAAGATTCCATTCAAAGTTTCAATTGTTGTAGAGTGTAGTGATGATTGATCGATTTTTAACTGAAATACCCGGCAAACTTGATCCTTACGTCTAGCCCTTGTAGCTAGAAAGGACTCACGAATTTTTGCATTCTTTTCAGTTTGATCCATCAAAGTTATTTATACATGTTAGCCTAAATAACTAAATTTTTTTAATGAATTTTTTAATATGTCAAATCCAAAGTACTTAATTACAGCGCATTGCAAGCATAGACTTAGGTATCATGTAATTTTCTGTACTAAGTATCGAAGAAAATGTTTGAACCAAATACGAGATGTAATCCTGGATTCATTTAAGTATGCAGAAGAAAAGTCTCATTTCAAAATTCACTTCATGGAAATCGATAAAGACCATATTCATTTCTTGATTTCTTTTCCTCCAAAGTACTCAATCGAACAAACTGTTCGTCGAATGAAACAAGTTTCTACAAACTATCTTTGGAACAAGGAAAGCACTTACCTAAAACAATTCTATTGGTCTAAAAAGAAACGTCTATGGACCGGTGGTTATTTTGTATCTACAATTGGAGAAGTAATTAAATAACACAATTACGAGCATTAAAAAATATTATGAACTCGCTTACTCAAGCTGATAAAGAACCATTTGTGATTGGTGGTGAAACCGTTACAGAAGTTGAAGGAAAAGAAATCAACAAATCATTTGAACCCCTTGAAGGTATTCGGTTCTTCCATGATGACCATGAAGATCTAAACTATGCTGTAGTGGTTGATGGCAATAAGTTAGAAGCTAGCATTCATAAAGTTATTGAAGCTGCAGAAGAGGTTGTAGATACATTTCCTACGTCAATTGCTTTAGCACTTCTTTTCAATGCTAAACCAGAAGATCTTAAAGGTTTCACAGAAGTAGTTACAAAGGATTCCTCTGGTAAGAACCTCGGTGTCCTTGTTGCCGCTCTTAAAAATGAATATGGAACCGCCTGGTCGAATGAAGTTCTTAATACCTGGGGCAAGATTAACCCAGGTGATGAAATTCTTACACAGCTTACAGGTTCTGAATTCTTTGAAGCCGATCTTTCAAGTGATTCTAATATTGATAAGGCGGAAATGTATTTCGTAATCGATTACAAACTCTAATTATCTACATTTTTTATTATACCCTGGGAAGCAGGGGAATTAACGCCCACAGAGTTGATTGCAAGAAGGCGAGAGACGTTGAAGTGGGAAATGAGATCGAGAGGTCCCATGAGGTTCATCGAAAGATGAACAGAAGTTGCAAAACTTCATCTTCACATTCGAGCATAGCATTGGCTTCCCATACTTCGAAAGAGGTATGGGAAGTTTCTTTGTAAAGATACAAAAAATAAGCTTACCTTTCGATAAGCTTATTTTGAATGAACTGTTCGCAGATTAATTAGCGACGAAAACGGCTTTGAAGAATCTTCTTCTGAGGAAGAGATTTTACCTGCTGGCATTGACGAAGTTGTTGAACTTTCTTCTGCTGTTGTGCAGGAGCTGGTTCTTCTTCTTCATCTTGTTCGAGGCATTGCTGCTGTGCTTGCTCGAGAGCTTCCTGTTGAGCAATGACCTGTTGCTGAGCTTGACGAAGCTGTTTCTGCGCAACCCGAAGTTGTTGCTGGGCTTGACGGAGCTTTTGCTGAGCAGCTGCGACTTGTTCTTCCTGTGTTAGTTCTTCGTCCTCTTGGCAGATTTCTTCGTCTTCTTGGCACATTGCTTGTTCTTGTTCAAGAGCCTGTTGGAGACGTTGCTGTGCAGCTCGCTGGCGCATAACTTTAGAAGCCTGTGCAGCTTCTTCTTGTTGTGCTTGCTGGAGACGTTGCTGTGCGGCAACTTGACGCTGCTGACGTTGAACTGCTTGTTCCTGCTGTTGGAGAGCCTGTTCGCGATCTGCTAGTTCTTCTTGTTTGAGTGCTTGCTCAAGACGTTGCTGAGCCATTGCCTGGCGTTGCTGCTTTGAAGGCTTTGCAACTTCCTGATTTTCCTTAATTAGGACTGCTCGCACTGCGGAGTTGATAATTTTATTTGTACGCATACTTTTAATAAAAATTCAAAGTTGTTATTATTTAAGCTGAATTGGGCTTAGAAATTGATACAAAAAATAGCCTCTATAACTAACTGGCCAAGAGAAGGCAATCATCTTCAGTGGTTGCCGTGAATTGGCCAGAATAATTCAATTATTTTTCTTGTTTCAACTAGTTAGATCCATAAATAATCTTACACTATTTTTAAATATCGAGTGTAATGATTATTCGCGGTTTGACAGTAAGGTTGTATCCAACAGCTGATCAAGAAATTTTGATCAACAAAACTTTTGGATGCTGCCGTCAAATCTACAACTTACACTTGAATGAACGTAATGAGTACTGGGCTAAGT
>CAVIPP010000073.1:0-6679 GCA_963644615.1 Oscillospiraceae bacterium | reverse complement strand
TTTATTCTTTATGATAAGAACAAGTTAAAAATCCCTCATTTCATTTTACCCACTCGGGCAAGATTATGGGGAAATTCCAAAATTCATCAGAAACAACATTACGGTATTTTAAGTCAACTTCATTTTCAATTGAATATCCAACCACATATTTCATTGGAATAGGAATCATGTTTACAAGTTTTATTGTTCCTAAAAGAACTTTTTCTCCGCGTTCCCCATCTTTAACCATATGGATTGCAAATATTGAATTTTTCTTAATTGTTCCATCTTGATTATAGTCTTTGACTTTTGGAGAGGAAAATGGAGCATAATAATTAAATTTGCCAATCGTAAAGACAATTCCTAAATATTTCCTTGTATGTGAACGATGAAAACGTTTCCCATCCATAACAGAAGGAAACTTTTGTCTTAACATTTCGATGTAATCATCATCTATTTGTACAATACGCATAAAATAAAAAGCTCCATTATGGCGGAGCACACCTAGTCATAAAGCTCCTGCATTTACGGCTGAGGGTCACCGGCTTATCTCTAAGCACCTATAATTTAACATTTAATTGAAGTAATGTAAATATTTTTACATCTGACATCGCCATTTTTTTAAATCCGCCAATTTGCCATGACCCACGCCTTTATCACATAAAAATTACTGAAATGGTGAAGCAATGATTATTTTATGATCAAGAGCAAGAGTTGAGGAGTGACATTTGATTCTCAATAAGAAAGAAATTCCTATCACTAAGAAGAGGTCAGGACTCCCGTTCCTCAGTTACGTCGAACCTGATCCTTTAAGACAGCTCATTATTTATTAACACGAATAAAATAAGATTCAGTATTTTTGGATAATTTTACACGAATCATCATTGATGCGAGACTGTCTCTTTCGGTTTAATGGAGCCATGTACGGCACCCTGTCAAGAGTTTATCTATTGGCATCTCAATATAAAAGGTAAGACTAATCGCGGCAACATTTTATTTATTTACTCTAAAATCATATTTTAAAAAAATCACTTAGATAAAATGCTATTTAAAGTGAGTTAACGATTGCTTTTGAAACGTACTAAAATGGATTAAATTGCTGGCTGAAATGAATTGAAATATCGACAAATGGCTCTTCGACTTAATGAACCGATAATTTTCTCCTTTTGCGTGATGCACTAATTCATACAAGAAGAGATTATTTTCGTCCACTCGTAGACGGTTTCTTACATATATTTTATGGTCGGCTAAAAATGCCCGTTTTCACATCGGTTGACAGTTACAACAGATACACCAAGCTTCTTAGCTAAGTCATTCTGCGATAAATACATCTTGGTTCTGTATTGTTTAAGCATTGTTGGGTAATTCATATCATCTAACCACTTAATAACAATATGTTAACACTTAGTGGATCTGCTTTTAATCGCAATGTTCTTTTTAATTAATCATATATTGCTTATTTCTATTTAAAAGATTAAATGACTTCAATTTCATCTTCCTCGAAATCATATACTTCATCATCGATTTCAACAATATAACCTGTTTTATCGTTCTTTTTAGATATATCAACAACGGTGCCTACAGAACCTTTTTTAACGTGTTCGACAGGACAAATAAAAGTCTTATCAACAAGAACTTTAACAACATCATATAAAGTAATGTTTTTCATATTCAATCCTCCATTTCTTTGGGTATTGCTGTTATAAAATGAATACGTTCATCTTTAGTGTATTTCCAAATGGTAGTTATAGATACATATTCAAGTGTTTTTTTGTTATGAATTTTAGTAGGAACCTTAACAAATAATCCGTATTGATTTAATTTATTAAATTTCATCTTAGTAAAATTGGAACCATCCATGATTTCTTTAAATAAAGTGTTGATATCGCTTTCGTTTAGTTCATAACCTAATAATCTAAAAAAATTGCTTTTATCGTTCTTATTTCTATAAGTTAATAAGTACGTAATTTTATCATAAGATAGATTTCTATAAAGATTGCAAATCCTATATTTTACATAAAGTTCACAATATTCATCGGAATGAAAATCATAAATTGGATAACGTGGATCAAATGTTCTATCAAGGCCAAAGATATATCTTAAAACTATATTACAAAGTTCTGTTTCTAAAAATTTGCTTTTTTGTTCATCGGTGTATTGTCCGTTGTCTGGGTCATATAGTTCAGGCATTCCGCCTCCACCAATTTTAAAAGGCATGAAATATCACCTCCATAATCTTAATTATAATAGAGGTTGCATATAATAAAAGATAAAATTATAATTAAATTAAATAAGTCAAATATAATATACCTTTATGAAAAATTCATTAAACAAATATATTGGAAAAAGAATGAAAGATGCCAGAAAAAAGAATGGCTATACTTTGGATAATGTTCGTTCCTTAACAAAAATATCGAAACAAACACTAATAAATTATGAAAGCGGAAAAGGGAATCCAACATTAAAAAATATATTGGATCTTTGTAATTTATATAAAATATCTCCAAATTATCTTTTTTATGGTGATGATAATAATTTTGACAATTTTTCTAATTCATTAAAAAGAAAAGTATATTCACTTGTTTCTTTGGATTTTGATAATGATATTTCTTATGATTCAGTAAGAGGAATAATTAGTTTCAACAACATTGAATTAAAGCACTCATTCTCTTTTTGCCATTCGCTATTCTCATTATCAGATAAATTATCAAAACTAGAAATCGTAGATAAAATATTGCGTTATTTGGATAATGAAATTAAATAAAAACCCTATCGCTAGGGAAAGAACAGGGGTCTCCTATTCCTCAGTAGGTTGAACCTGGTCCTTTCGGACAGCTCATTATTTATAAACACGAGCCAATTAAGATTCAATATTTTTTTGATAAACCAACACGAATCATCATTGATGCGAGACTGTCTCTTTCGGTTTAATGGGACCATGTGCGGCACCCTGCCAAGGGTTTATCTATTGGCGCCTTTATATTACACACGACTAATAAAGGCAAAACTATACGGTTTAATTGGCAATAATATTTTTCTCTTTTTGCGTGATGCACTTGTTCATGCAAAAAGAGATAGTTTTCGGTCGTTAAAGGACGGTGTCTCTCACATATTTTAGGGTTGGCTCAAACTTCTTGTTTTCCCATCGGTTCACGCTTGCATAGGATACACCAAGCTTTTCAGCTAGCTCAGTTTGTGTAAGGAAGCATTTTTCTCTATATTGATTATTTGCATGCTTGAGAACACCTAATTTTGCATAAGTATTTGCAAGCTTGAGAACACCTGTGATAACTATAAATTTAAAGCAATCTTCTTTAATATAAAAAAGTTGGTTTTGACTCCAACAATTTGTAAGAAAGGAGAATTTTTTATTATGTACAAAAAAACAAAAGTCAAAAGAGTTCTTGAACTTATAAAAGATGGTAAATCAAATTTGTATATTTCTGATTACATGCATACTTCAAGAAATACAGTTATCGCAATAAGATCAAAACTCAATGCCCAAAATTTAGATTTGGATGATCTACTTAAGATGGATGACGATGAACTATACCATGTTTTTTATCCAACTAAATTTATTGAAAATGATGATTATGAGCAACCCGACCTCGCTTATATTCATTCGGAACTAAAGAAGGTTGGAGTAACTATGCAATTGCTTTGGGAGGAATATGTTGACAAATGTAATTGTAAAAATACCGCATCATATTGTTATGCAACTTTTACTCGTCTTTATGCTAATTATACAAATCGAAAAAGTTTTTCAAGTCGTATAGTTCATAAGCCTGGAGAAAAAGTGGAGGTGGATTGGTCTGGTCCGACAATGTACGTTACCGATTATGATAGTAAAAAGAAGATTAAAGCATATTTATTTGTCGGCGTTCTCCCTTATTCTCAATATGCCTATGTTGAAGCAAGATATTCGATGAATCAGGAAGACTGGCTCAATTGTCATATCAACATGTTTAAATCGTTTGAAGGAGTTCCTCTTCAAATTGTTTGCGACAATCTTAAAACAGGTGTTATTGAGCATCCTAAATTTGGCGAAATAGTGTTGAATGAAGATTATCTTTCTCTTGCAGAGCATTACAAAACGTCGATTCTACCGGCTAGAGTAAGAAAGCCAAAAGATAAAGCATCCGCGGAGGGGACTGTTGGTAAAATTGCAACTTGCGTTATTGCCTCTTTAAGAAATGAAATTTTTTATTCTCTTGAAGCCTTAAATAAAGCGATCAAAGAACAAGTTGATAAGTTTAATAACAAGAAATTTCAGAAAAAAGATGGAAGTAGAAGCATCATCTTTAATCTAGAAGAAAAACAAACTTTATTGCCTTTACCAACTCTACCTTATGAAGTTTGTAAATGGGTATATGAAAGGAAGGTAAATAATAATTCCCATATTCTTTATAAACATAATTTTTATTCAGTCCCATGCGAATATATTGGGAAGCATGTCGACTTAAAAATATGGGATAAAAAGATCGATATTATCTATAAAAGAGAGTTGATTGCTTCTCATCAATTATTTAATAATTTTAAGAAGGGACAATATCAAACCAATCACAATCATCTACCAAATGAGTCGTTATTTAAACCATGGACACTTGAAGAAGTTCTTGAATATGGCGAAAAAATCGGGCCAAACACTTTAGAAGTTTTTAATCGACTAATAGATGGATCTAAAATAAAGCAACAAGCGTTGCTAAGTATTGTACCAATAATCGATAAATCTAAAGCTTATCCTAGCGATATTTTTGAATGTGCATGCAAGGAAGCTTTAGATAACTTTACTCTACCACATTATAGAAATATTAAAAGTTGCTTGGATAAACTTGAAAAACCAAAAAAAATCGAGAGTAAAACTAGTAAAAATGTTCGTGGTGCAAACTATTACAAGAAAGGAAATTAAATAGAAATGAATACTGAATTAAAAAACAAATTAAGAAAATTAGAACTTGGTGATTTTGTCGAAGCTATTGAGGAAGAGGAAAATGACATTTCTCTTGCTAGTAAATCATTCGATGAAAGAATTGATTATCTTTGCGAATGGTTAACTAATTATCGATATAACAAATTAGTACAAAAACTCATTACTAACGCTTATCTTCGTTTTCCTGAAGCTGATGTTTCATCACTAAATTATGAAATCAGAGCTATCAATAAAGATACAATAATCAATTTATCAAATATGAAATTTGTTGAAACGAATACTAATATTCTTATTATTGGTCCAACTGGATCAGGAAAAACATATCTTGCTTGTGCCTTAGGAAAAGAAGCATGTAAACATACCTATCGAGTGTTTTATATTAGGATGCAAAACTTGACAAGAAGAGTTGAAGATTTAATTAATAATTCAACTGAAACAAATAAATTCTTAAAGAGGTTAGCAAATTATCATGTTCTAATTATCGATGAATGGCTGACTTATAAAGTAAGCGATAAAACTCTTAGATTTCTTTATGAATTATTTGAATTAAGAAGCGATAAACATCCGACGATTTTTGTAACTCAGTTTGATTCTGGCGAATGGCACGAAAGATTATTAGGAGGGCAACACGCAGATTCGATCATGGATAGAATTATGCATAATAGTTTTTCCATCGAAAAAACTGATGCCAATTTAAGAAAATATTATGGCGAACAACAGGTTAATAAATTGAAAAAATAATCAATTAAAGGGGCAAATGAAGCAATTCGTTATGCTCCTTTTTTATAGGTGTTCTCAAGCATGCAAATACACTTGCATTTTTTACTGTTCTCAAGCATGCAAGAAGGGTGTTCTCAAGCATGCAAATAATCAATAAATGACTTAATTTCGCCTTGTCTATTTTTCTTAATATTAACCTAGACTAAATACATTAATGCCTATCAATAAATCCGGTTATATATGCCTTATCTGTGGGTACTACTTATATTTCTCACAAATCGCTCTTACAACTATGTTCGAACGACTTTACTATGACTTTAATGCGATCTTTCTGTGACTCTTATATATTCTTGGCCACGACATAATAAATAAATTTTATCTCATTATCTGTTAATATTTTTAAATCTAATCTTCCTTAAATTACTTGCTCATCCTAATGGATGAAAGGAAAGGAGAAACTATTCAAAGACGATTAACCAATACTGTTAAAAATTAATTTCCCGATATTGTTTAATTAGATATTGTTATTCCAACAAGTGCAAAATACGCAAAGTATTTATTTAACGATTTGTGCAAAATACGCAAAGTAACGAGCAAGTTTGAATATCGTCATATTCGCAAGTTCAAATTATTTAAAAAACAAAAGATAAAAGGTCAACTATTTATTACTATCTTCAACAACTTCTAATTCTGATTCGATATATTCGTATATCTCATTATCGATTTCTACGAGAAATTCCGTTTTATTTTGATTAGATAAAATATCGACAACATAACCGTATGAACCACCTTTAACAAAGCGTTTTGGCGTTATAAATGTTTTATCGTTTTTAGTTTTGACAAATGCAAATTGATTAATCATGTTCTTTCCCTTTCTTTTTTAAATCAACTGAAACAAAATGAAACCATTCATCTTTTTTGTATATCCATACTGTATAAATTAATATTTTTCTTTTCTCTCTATAAGAATAAAGGTTTGTTGGAGCTTTAACAACAATTCCAAAATCGTTTAGATGATCGAATTTCATTTTCGCCATATCGGTATTCGAT
>CAVIPP010000072.1:0-6714 GCA_963644615.1 Oscillospiraceae bacterium | reverse complement strand
GTTTATATTCTTGTCTATTATAAGCTTTTTTTTTTTTTTTTCTCTCAGCCAGAATAGATAGTTTCCTTCGAATCGCTAATGAGTGGAATAAATTTAATAGCTTTTTATTTCCTAATTTATCTAATAAATATCTTTCAATTCCAAATAATTTATAAAACCACGCTACTCTTTCTTTATCACATGAATTAGTAGCAGAGTCAGTTGTCTTATCATAATAATATAGACAATCTTTTATTGAGACGACTTTATTAACTAATAAGAAGATTCTAAAGTTAGAATAAGCATCTTCCCTCATAAATGTTTTACGTGGTAAAGAGAATCCTTTATTTATAAGTAAATCTCTTTTATACATTTTATTCCACATATAGCCTCTCATGTAGCTGTCTTTAAGTAATGCTTTAATAGCGCCATAATTGTCATATGTTTTATTTTTAACTAATTTACATTTTTGAATTTTATTTTTACGTACATAATAAAATCCACATGTAACAATATCCGCTTTTGTCTCAGTGGCTGTTTCATACATTTTTTGAATCATATTTGGATGAACATAATCGTCTCCATCAATAAAGATAATGTATTCACCTTTTGCGATTTCCACGCCTTGTTCACGAGCAGCACCTAGTGCTTTAGTATGAACTTCTAGACAACGGATGAAATCATAATTTTTATCATACGCTTTGGCGATTTCATCAGTTTTATCTGGAGAAGGGTCATAGACAATAATTATTTCATAAGGGAATTTTGTTTTTTGGTTTATTAAAGAGTCTATACATCTAGGTAAAGTAGTTTCATTTTTGTATGTAGCGACCACGAAAGACACTTTAAAATTCATGAGATTATTTTAGCAATTAAACACTAAATTGGTAAGATATGTTGAATTAATGAAAGATAAAATCTATCATTAAATATATGGACAAACCATTTGCAGATCTTTATCGTCCTACCTCTCTTGACGAGATGATTGGGCAGAAACATTTATTAGCTAAAAATAGTTTATTTAGAAAAGTTATTTCCACTAATCACATCCCAAACATGATTTTTTATGGCCCTCCAGGAGTGGGCAAAACAACAATGGCGAATATTATTGCTAATAACGCAAACATGACTCTTTATAAGTTAAACGCTACTTCTGCATCTACTAGTGATATTAAAGATGTTATCAAAGATATTGATTCAGTGTTTTCTTCTAATGGAATTCTTTTATATCTTGATGAAATCCAATATTTAAATAAAAAACAACAACAAAGTCTACTTGAATATGTTGAAAATGGAGATATAACTCTTATTGCCTCTACTACAGAGAACCCATATTTTTATGTTTATCCTGCCTTACTTTCTAGGTGCACTGTTTTTGAATTTAAGTCAATATCGATTGATGATATAAAACAAGGCTTAATTAATATAGGAAAAAAACTTAGCGTTGATTTTGAAAAAGACGCTCTTGAAAAACTTGCAGCATCTTCTAATGGTGATATGCGTAAGGCAATAAATAATTTTGAATTTATTTATACCTCACTTAAAAAAGGCGAGAAGATAATTAAGAAACAAGCTGTTGATGAACTTATAATTAAAGCAAATATTGTCTATGATCGAAGCGAAGACAAACATTTTGACACTTTATCAGCTTTTATGAAATCCCTGAGGGGTTCTGATCCTGACGCAGCTATTTTTTATTTAGCAAAGCTACTTGAAAGTGGTGATATCTTAGCGGCCTCTCGTCGACTTCTTTGCTCCGTAAATGAGGATGTTGGTTTAGCATATCCTCAATTAATACCAATCGTTAAATCGTGTGTTGATAGTGCTCTTCAACTAGGAATGCCAGAGGCTAGGTTACCATTATCAAACGCTGCAATCTTAATTGCGACTGCACCTAAATCTAATTCTTCTTATCTTGCTTATTCAAAAGCACTTGCTGATATTAATAAAGGATTAGGTAACAATGTTCCTCGTGAGCTTCAAAACACACATTATGATGGTGATGATGCGATTAATAAAGGACAACATTATTTATATCCTCATGATTATAAAAATCATTATGTAAAACAACAATATTTGCCACATGATATTGCAAAAAATAAATATTATGAATATGGCGACAATAAACTTGAAAACGCTACAAAAGAATATTGGGATAAAATTAAAAACAAAGAATAATTATTTTATTGTTGAGATTTTTACTTTTTAACTACTTAGAATATTTTGTAGAAATATTAATACACAATAACTTCTCAACGTTGCAATTTAATTAAAAGAGACATTATGGAAAAAAGAAAAATTATTATTGATTGTGATCCTGGACATGATGATGCAGTTGCCATTATGCTTGCAGCCTCATCAATAAAACTAGATTTATTAGCCATTAGTGTTGAATCAGGTAATCAAACATTACAGAAAACAGGTCAAAATGCATTAAACATCGTTTCCTATTTAGGATTAGATATTCCTGTCGCTTTAGGTAGTGATCATCCATTAAAAAGAGATAAACAAATTTGTCCTGAAATTCATGGAGAAAGTGGTTTAGACGGTTTTACTTTTCCAAAAAATAATGCCAGTTTCTCTACATTAAACGCTGTTGAATTAATTCATGAATTACTAAATAAACATAAAAAAATCACATTAGTGCCAACTGGCCCACTTACAAATATCGCTCAATTATTAATGACATATCCAAGTGATATTAATTACATAGATGAAATTGTTTTAATGGGTGGATCAATTGGATGTGGAAATGTAACACCTGCTGCAGAATTTAATATTTATTGTGATCCTGAAGCTGCTGAAATAGTTTTTAACACTAAGAAAGTTAAAATGATGGGATTAGATGTAACCAGAAAAGTATTACTATATCCTGAAATATTAAAGGAAATGCACAATATAAATAATTACGTTTCTGATTTATTTTACGATTTAATGAAAGTGTTTAACGCTAATCAAAAGAAAGTTTTTGGTTGGGAGGGCGCTCCTCTTCATGATCCAGTTACGATATGTTACTTAATAGATCCAAGCGTTGTTAGACTCAAACATATGAATGTAACTATTGATGTTAGTGGTGGTCCTTCATATGGAAGAAGTAATTGTGATCAATTTGATTATCTGCATCAAGAAAAAAATGCATACGTTGCAATAGATATTGATACTTCTAAATATTGGAAAATTATAAAAGAAGGACTTTCTAGCTATTCAAATAAATAGTGTTTTTATGGAAGTGGGTGATTCTTTGTTAAGTTAACCACTTCTTTTTTAATTTCTTTTAATTTCTTTGGATTATCTTTGTTTTTAAGAGCTTCATCTATTAATCTTGCTACCTCTATAAAATCTTCTTCTTTAAATCCTCTTGTAGTCATAGCGGGTGTTCCTAATCGAATGCCTGAAGTTTTTAAAGGTGGCTCAGGATCATTTGGAATCGAATTTTTGTTGGTGGTGATATTAACACTATGAAGAATTGTTTCTGCTTCTACTCCGGTTACATTTACTGATCTAAGATCAACTATCAATAGATGATTATCGGTTCCACCTGATATGATGTGATAACCTCTTTTTGCTAATTCATTCGCTAATACTTCTGCATTTTTCTTAACCTGAAGCATGTATTGTTTATATTCATCGGTTAAAGCTTCTTTAAATGCGACAGCTTTAGCTGCGACTATATGCATTAGTGGACCACCTTGAATGCCAGGGAATACTGTTTTGTTGATTTTTTTAATAATATCTACGTTATTCGTAAGGATAATTCCGCCTCTAGGACCTCTTAAAGTTTTATGAGTTGTTGAAGTTACAACATCAGCGTAATCACAAGGGTTTTGATGTAGCCCCGCAGCGACTAATCCAGCAATATGAGCCATATCAACAAATAAATACGCTCCTACTTTGTCGGCAATTTCCCTGAAGCGTTTAAAATCAATATATCTTGAATAGGCTGACGCACCAGCAATAATCATTTTTGGTTTAATTTCTAATGCTAATTTTTCAATATTATCATAATCAAGTTGTTCAGTGATTGGATCTAAACCGTAACTATATGATTCATAATCAATTCCAGAAAACGATAATTTATATCCGTGGGTTAAATGTCCGCCTGCATCAAGCGACATTCCTAGAACCTTGTCATTGTGTTTTAATAAACTTCTAAAAACAGCCATATTAGCTTGAGATCCGCTATGAGGTTGGACATTCGCGTATTTGACATTAAATAATTGACATACTCTTGAAATTGCAAGTTCTTCAGCTTTATCAACATTTTCACATCCACCGTAGTAGCGTTTACCAATGTATCCTTCAGCGTATTTATTAGTTAATATTGAGCCACATAATAATCTAACGTTTTTACTTGCAAAGTTTTCACTAGCAATTAGTTCGATGTGTTTGTTTTGTCTTTTTTGTTCGCTTTTTATTATTTCATACATTTCAGGATCGAATTGCTTCAGTGATTTCATATGATAACCCCCTGTTATCTTGTAAACATAAGATGTCGAACATGTAAGTAAGTTAATTCCGACAAGATTCTTGCATTTTCTTCAATTGTACCGACATCGTAGATAATCCATTTTTGGATTGCTCCATAGACACCATTGACAATATATTCTATACCGATATCGTTCTTTTTTGTTGATTTCATTGTTGAGAATATAGCGTTTTTAATTTGAACAACTTTCTTATCTAAATATCCAGATAACGATGAATCGGTAAGGATGATACGATATAACTCGATATTACTTTTCAAAGTGTTAAATAATAGTAAGAACATTCTATATATTTTTTGCTTGTTAAGTCTTTTATTTAATAAACTCTCAGGATTGAAACTTTTCCAGTTTTCTTTAAAGGCGTTATCAACAATTGAAGAAATAATTCCTTCTTTAGATTCATAATGTAGATAAATTGTGTTTCGATTGACCATTGCTCTATTGGCAATATCTACAATTCTTACATCTGCGAAGCCTTTTAGTTCAATTAATTCAAGTGTAGCGTTTTCAATGCTTAGTTTTGTTCTTCTAATTCTTAAATCTTCCATATAATAGACATTTTATCAAAATTGCTTATTATTTTGCAATTGCTTAAAATTGTCTATTGCTTTATATACACGCTGCTATATAGTGTTTTTAGTTTTTTTATGAAAGAAGGTATTTAATTAATGAATAAAATTGCAATTATAGGTGATTCAACATGCGATTTAACTCCTGAACTTAGAAAAGAATATGACATTGATTATTGTCGTATGATAATTTCTTGGAAGGACAAAGATGGTAAGGAAGTTGAAACCTTTGCTTCTTTAGATTGGGAAGTAATTTCACATAAGGACTACTTTGATATGCTCGCTAGTGGTGTGCGTGTGATTACTGCACAAGTAACTGAACAAGAATATGATTTAGTATTCAAAAAACATTTAGATGCAGGACAAGATATTCTTTACGTTTCTTGTTCAAGCGCTCTATCTGCTTCTGTTTTATTAGCGCAAAGACTAGTCGCTGAAAAATACTCAAAAGAATATCCAGATAGAAAAATTGCTATTGTTGATCCACTTAATTCATGCATGGGTCAAGGTTCTATGCTTATTAAGGCTAGAGAAATGGCAAATGATGGAATTAGTTTAGATAATATTGCTAATTATCTCCTTGAACATAGACTTGAATATAATCAAGTTGCTACTGTTGAAAATCTCGATACTCTTAAACGTGCTGGTCGAGTAAAAGCTAGTAGTGCTTTCTTTGGAAATCTATTTGGTGTTAAACCAATTCTCATTAGTGACGCGAAAGGCAATAACTATGCAATTGAAAAACAAAAAGGTCGTCGTAATGCTCTTTTAAGATGTGTGGAAATGGTTAAACAATCAGTTGTTAATCCAAAAGAACAAACATTATGGATTTCTGAAGCTGAATGTAAAAGCGAAGATTTAGATTTATTAATTGGAAAACTAAAAGAAGAAATTCCATTTAAAGAAATTCGTGTTGTTCCAATGGGACCAATTATTGGTGGCACAACCGGAAAAGGTACAGTTGGATTATATTTTGTCGGCAAGAAAGTCGAAGTTGTTGGTAACTAATTATTATGATTTTAAAAACATTAAATGGTGAGCAATTTAAGGCTCTAGTTTCTAATGGCGCAAAAAATCTTCGTTTAAATTACGAAGAAGTTGATAATCTTAATGTGTTTCCAGTTCCAGATGGAGATACTGGCACGAATATGTGCCGCACTATTGAAAATGGTGTTAATACAATAAACAAATTAAACGAAAATAAGATTGGTGTTATTGGAAAATCACTTTCTAGTGGAATGCTTTTAGGCGCTAGAGGTAATTCTGGCGTCATTCTTTCACAAATTTTTAGAGGAATTTGTAAAGGTTTATTAGGAAAAGATGAAGTTAATGCTAGTGAACTTGCAGACGCATATAAACTTGGTGTCAAACAAGCTTATGGTGCAGTTGTTACTCCTGTTGAAGGTACTATTTTAACCGTCTTTAGAGAAGCAACTGAATATGCTTCAAAAAACATATCTAAAGATTCAACTATCAATGAGTTTTATGAACTTCACCTTAAACAAGCTATTAAAACCCTAAAAAAGACAAAAGATTTATTACCTGTATTAAAAGAAGCTGATGTTATTGATTCAGGTGGAGCAGGTTACGTCTATATTGTTAAAGGTATCGTTAGATATTTAGATGGTGACGAGATTGAATTAGAAATTTCTAATGAAGGAAATCATGACGCTCAAGTTGAG
>CAVIPP010000071.1:0-6771 GCA_963644615.1 Oscillospiraceae bacterium | reverse complement strand
AATAACTTCATCACCACGATATGTGAATACTAGGGCTGTGCACTTGACCATAAAATTGAAGATGGCAACGACTAAAGATCGTTGCTATTCTGTGTAGCAATCACTTGACTACATTCCTGCTTCACAGAAGTTGCTTGATTAACTTCAATTATAGATAAGATCGGGCAAGATACGTCGCGCCATTCATGGCAACCACTGAAGATGATTGCCTTTTCTCGGCTAGTTCACATAAGAACGTCTTTCCGATTCTTTGGATCAAAGTTTTGATACGGTCGAATATCCTCAGGCATGCGAATGCAATAACCACAAAACTGTAATGTAGGCTTAGCCAAAAAGACTTTCACTTCTTCTAATGAGGCTTTTGAAAGATCAATAACATCAGATTCAGGTATATCAGGCACCTTATCAAAATGTTTCTTGAGAAATGTCGAATAAGCACAAACCGAACATTTGTACAAATTTGTTCCAATTAGCTGATTACACCAGTATCCAAGTCTTGTTTTAATCGGACAACTAGGATTATCCTTAAATGGCGGACGAGTTTTCAATTTGAAATGCCAGAATTCATTCGAAGGCCAACCGCGAATACGATTACCAGGAATACCCTGGTGTAAAAGGAATTGTCTAGTGAAGAAATTGGTCCTTTCAGCAATACCAGGCGGCTGATGAATTGATAAAGTAATTCCGCAATTGTTTTCGATCAATGACTGAAAAACTTTTTTATTGGTTTGTTCATTAAGGAGGGTTCCATTTGTATATAATTGTAAGTTGATCTTTGGAAAGAACTTTCGTATTACAGATATAATTTCAGGAAGCTTTGGATTAAGTAATGGTTCGCCACCAAGAATATTAAGCTGGCTAAACAGTGGTTCGATACTTGGACAATTAATCTTTGAAAAAATTTCAGTAAGGCCTTCAGGGGTCTTCATATTTGCTTCTGTAGCAAATGGTACCCAATGCGAACATGCCCTACATTTAAGATTGCAAGTATCAATAACATGAATTTCTAACACATTCCACATAGGCATCAATTCGTTTCATATGAAGACATTTCAAGAATATAATCCTGAAGGTGTTCATATTTTAATGTAGGTCTATTATAAGCTTTTAATACTTCGTTAGCGTGGCGATACATAAGACCAACATCATCATATCCATAGTGTCCGAGTAAACAATCACCTAATTCCACCTTATTATTAATGATTGAATACCAGACACGGTCCTTTTCGATTTGCATTAGATTTGCCAACCGTTGATAGAATAGAAAATGGATAATACAATGGTCTTCACAATATCCATAGTTTTTTGCAAACTCCGGCCAGTGTTTCCTAACAGTTTCGTCGTTTAAGAATTCAACTAAGCAACGTTTAGAAAAAGCATAACAAATACCTGAACATAGTGGCACCAATAATTTCGGAAACTCTGTCATTTTTCGTCTAACATATATAAAATCTATACCAGCTTCTACAATAGGCCAGGTATATATGTCAGGCTTGAATATCATAGTATCACTATCAAGTTTCATTACAATATCATAGCCTCGATTTGCTAATGAACGAAATAAATCTAAACATTCATAATTGAATTCTAAACTATCAAGGTGGCTTCCTCGAGGCGCTGAAGTTTCAATTACATTAACTCCTTTAGGAATAGGCATATAAATGTCCTTCTTTTCAATTGCCCAGAACACGTCCCACGCCTTTGGTATTACCTGTAAGCCTAGATAAGCCCTGACGGCATCTTTCGGGTAGGTAAAAGTAACTATTGCAACCTTAGGTTGCTTATGAGAAAATTTGACTAAGCTTTTGCTCCTTGGCATTTTTATTGAAAAATTAGATTTTATTTGGGTTGAAAATGCTTAAATAAAATCAAATTGCAATTTAACTTTTAATTAACATTATGGCTGCAGACTCAAGCAAAAATTCAGTAGCACGGTTTAAACAAAAAATAACTAGTGAGAAACTACTTCAAAGCACTTATTATAAAGTAACATTTAATGATGTAAAAGGCGGGGATGGGAATGACTTTGGTCTTGAAGAATTTGATTTATTTTGTCAAGGTACCGATCTTCCTGGTAAAAAACTTGGAACTCTTGAAGTAAAACGTCATGGCTTTACCCTTCGTATGCCAGGTAATATGGAATATGATGGATCTTGGAAAACCACAGTCCTTATGGATCTCAGCCTTAAAGGTTATAAAAACTTATTAAAATGGGTTGCTTATTACTCGACATTTGATAATGATGTCGGTGGTGAGCGGGGATTTCCATCTACTACAGCAACTATTACCTTATTAAATAATTTGTATCAACCATCCGGCGGCGCCGCCGGAAAAATGACAATTTACGGTATTTTCCCAACAGAAGTACCAGCATTAGCAATGAAACAAGATGCTTCAGAATATTTGAATGTTGATGTTACATTTGCCTATTCTTATACTGATGATTTTCAAGAAAAAGACCCGGTTCAATAATCTTCAAAAGTTGTAATATTATTAAGAAACCTCTCATATGAGAGGTTTCTTTGTTTATAGTTCTTACTGGCTGAGAAAAGGCAATCATCTTCAGCGGTTGCCAGCTTCAAGAATTAGAAAAAGGTAATCTTTCGATTACCTTTTCTCATTTTTTGAATTCACTGGCCAAATCAAAGAATTGCAATGGTTTTATTCTTATTAAGATAATCAGCCTTACCAGTATTATAAAATACCGGAACAGTCTTTTCTTCTTTAGTTATTTGAATCAATTCTGCAATACTTTCAGCAATAGTATTAAGAATAGGTTGTAGCATATCAATCTTTACATTGGTGTCAGTTAAGATTGGATTAAGTTCAGAAATTCGAACATTAGTATCAGTAATCGCTGGTTGAATTACTTCAGTAAGAGTATTATTTGCTGCGACTGTTGCTAAAGTACTTTCCTGGGTTAATGGAACCAGTGTTGAAGTTGTTGCATCAATATTAGTATTAAGTGGTACTAATTGTCCTGCTAATTGATTAGTAGTATCAAGCCTACTACCTATAGCGGTGTCACTGGCTAAAAATCTTTCACTAATTAAAGCTTGGCTTGCGGTTTGTTTTTCATTGATGCCAACTAAATGCGGAACTAACGTTTCATAATTACTGGTTCTTCGTAATTCTTCAATAATCGGACCTTTTAATGTAGAATTAGTTTCTCCAATATTACTACTAATTGATCTTTGAACTGCTGTAGAGGCTTCTGTTGCATCTTTTACCTTACCAGTATTTTCGCTGGTTCCTTCAAACGCCGCGAGCATTTTTAATGCATATTCTTCAGCTGTTAATTTATCTTCACCGACACCATCATCGCCACTAACTTTATTAGCAATCCAACTAAATGCAGCTCCAGCAACATCGGCAGCAGTACTAACACCTTCGGTAAAGAAATCTTTAGCCTTATTAGCAAAACTTTTTGCGCCTTCCCACATTGACGATGCAGTATCCTTAATACCAGCCCAAGCATCCGAGGCGGCTGATTTAATTCCCGCCCAAGCATCTGAAGCGGTTTGTTTAATACCCGCCCAGGTATCGGCGGCGAAACTTTTCGCACCCTCCCAAGCTTCCGATGCTGCGTTTTTAATATTTGTCCAAGCCTCTGATGCTTTTTCTTTAAGACCATTCCAAGCACTGCTTACAATTTCTTTAGCTCGATCCCAAGCATTCTTTGCTGCATTTTTAACAGAATCCCAAGCATCAGCAACTGCGGTTTTAGTGGCCTCCCAAGCGGCGTGAGCTTTTTCTTTAATCCACCCAGCGGCGGTTTTTAATTTTCCCCAAAGACTTAAAGTCCCTTCTTTAATCCAACCACCTACTTTCTTCCAGGCATTAATGTACATATTCCAGCCTTTCTTTACCCCATTCCATGCCTTACTTGCTATTTCTTTAGCACCTTCCCATGCTTTATTGGCTAGGTCCTTAGCTTTGTTCCAAACTTTACTTGCGACTGATTTAATTCCCGCCCAAGCTTCTGAAGCAATATCTCTAATTTGTCCAACAATATTTTTAATGCCGTCCCAAGCTTTCTTTGCAATACTTTTTGCACCTTCCCATAGTTTCTTAGGGGCATTTACTATAGCATCCCAGGTTTTAGAAGCAATATTTTTAATACCCTCCCAGGCTTTAGTTACTGTATCTTTAATCCAAGAACCAGCTTTCTTTAATCCTTCCCAGGCTTTACTTGCCGTATCCTTAATCCAAGAACCAGCTTTCTTTAATCCTTCCCAGGCTTTAGTTGCAGCACCTTTAATCCAGCCACCTACTTTCTTCCACATGTTTGTGTACATTTCCCAGGCTTTACCGGCAATTTCTTTAGTTTTATTCCAGGCTTTAACTGCAGTATCTTTAACCCAACCAACCGCCTTCATCGCTATCTTTGCTTCCCATTTAACAAAGTCAACATATAAACTACCTGCTTTCTTTAATCCTTCCCAAGCCTTTTTGCCAACATCTTTAGTAAATTCTGTTACGGCATGAACACCTTTATACATAGTCTTAACATCAACAAGACCCATTGTTAAACCAGATAATGCGCCGGCAACACCGGCTTCAGCTTTATCTCGAAATGTTAAATCTTTTTGGCGTTTACCGGTAATTTCTGCAGCATTTCCCACGGCTTTAAATGCATCAAATGCTGCCATACCGATAGTAGCAATTTGGCCAATACCTGGAACAGCTTTTAAAGCATTACCAGCAACTTTACCTAGCAATTTACCGCCAACATTACTCATAAGCCCTCCCCCGACTTTACTAAGTAATCCACCACCAACTTTATTAAGTAATCCGCCGCTAAGCTTACCAATAATACCTCCGCCGCCTCCACCGCCTAAGAATTTGCCGGCGATGTTACCAAGCATGCCTCCAATACCTTTTCCTCCGCCTCCACCTAGAAGGTTGCCAACCATGCCCATGATGCCGCCTTTACCTCCACCGCCGCCAAGGAGGCCTCCGACCATACCCATAATCCCGCCGCCCTTACCTCCGCCAAAGAGTTTGCCAATAGGTCCTAATAATTTACCTAATGGGCCGAGGAATTTACTAAGGATTTTACCAATTGGTCCCAGTAATTTCATAAACCCTTTACCAAATAGTTTACCAATAGGTCCGAGGAATTTACCAATCATTCTACCTACAGGTCCAAGTAATTTCATTATACCTTTACCTAAGAATCCTGCAAGTTTTCCAAGCGGCTTACCTAATAGTTTAAGGCCTTTCCAAACATATCCACCAAGCCACTTAGTTCCTTTCCATATTATTCCACCAAGTTTAAGAACACCTTTACCAATAACACTTAATGGTCCTTTTAATACTTTCCAGAACTTAGCCACGAGGCCACCAGCAAGACCAAGGAAGCCCATAACCATAGCAATAATATCAATCTTCTTATCTTCTTTTTTATCGCCTTCCTCAGAGTTATCTCCTTTAATATCTTTTAATAGCCCGACAACATCCTTACGGTATTGATCTTCTTCTTTTTCTTTAGCCACTTCATCAGAATCAGATTTAATAGAATTGTTTTCTGAATTTCTTGCTGCAGCAAATGGATTAGCTGGTTTTTCTTCTTTCTTTTCAGGAGCCAAACCCATTGCCACAGTATTAGCTTTCTCTGGTGTAGATGATTTTTCTTCTGTACCTTCCTTAGCCATTGGTAATGCAGGAACTTCTGGTTTCTCAGGTTTATCTATTTTTGAAAAATCCGGATCTAAAATAGCAGGCAATGTAAATTTGGCTCTAGTTTCTATTGCACCAACTCGAATAGCCTCAGCTTCGATTTGTTCAGCCTTCATTTTCTTAGTGGCATCGCGTTTAGCCATTGTACCAACTAGTGATTTAGAAGCTTTAATATTATCTTCTTTCTTTTTACCAAAGAAAGATTTAACTAATGAGAAACCAAATTTCGGTAATGCAGTAACAGCTTGAAAACCAGCTTTAAGTTTTCTAAATGGTGCAGTAATAGAGGATTTTAAGTTAGCTGCCACCATATTGACATATCCTTCAGAGTCTTCTCTAAAGGCTTTCATATTAGCTATGAAGCCGCCTTCACCAAAGATTTTTCCAGATTCGGCGCGGGTTCCAAGTAGTTCACGCTTAAAATCCTCTGCTATATCCGCAGTAAACTGATTAAGGAGTGAACCATTTTCTAAAGCCTTATAATAATTTTTATAGGTATCATTAAATGCTGTAGCTATACCAACTAAAGCCTCGGCGCGTTTTTTATCGATCTTAGCCTGCTTAGACTCTTCTTTTAAGTCATCATTTAACTCAAGTAATTCCTCATTAAATTGCTCTTTTAATTTAGATAATTGATTTTCTTTACTTTTATCAGTTCGTCTACCACGAATAAAATTAATACAATTATCAAGATTTTTATTTTCTCGCGTTGTGAAGAGGCGGGATTGTGAAGCTAAAGAAAATTGCTTACGAGTTAATTCAGTATTATTTCTAACGATTGCTGCTGTGGCCTGAACAGCTTTAGAATACTCCGTATAAAAAGTCTTATTATCATCCTCAAGCTTAGCTTGATCTTTTTGCATATCCTTAAGATCGCTAGTAGATAATCCCTGTTGTGTTACTACATAAACGATCCCTGCAGAATTACTGCTAAAAATATTGGCCATTGCTAACCGTTATTTAAGATATAAACTCGGCAAGTAACATCACACCCTTCAGGATGTGATTCGAATTGCCGAATAAAATAATTAGATTTTTTTATTTTTTCAATGAAAAGTTAGCGTGCATAACCATAAATAAACTTGTTAT
>CAVIPP010000070.1:0-6896 GCA_963644615.1 Oscillospiraceae bacterium | reverse complement strand
CATAGTGTTCTGAAGGCTGAAAATACTTACACAAAAATAAGTGTTCTCAAGGTTACAAATAATCAACATGCTTGCGCATCAAAGATATGAAAGTAATTAAAAAATAATAAATTTAGCACTCAACACTTGCAAGTGCCAAAAAGTGTAATATAATACTATTAGCACTCAACATTGAAGAGTGCCAAATAGGAGGTAATTACTATGAATGATTTAAATGGTATGGAAGATTATTCCAAAGATGAAAATATACTTGAAAAATTTGGGCGAAATGTAAACGCTGATGTAAAATCTGGAAAGATAGATCCTGTTATTGGAAGAGACGAAGAAATTCGTAAAGTTATCCAAATTCTTGCTCGTAAAACAAAAAACAATGTTATTTTGCTAGGTGAGCCAGGTGTTGGTAAAACCGCTATTGTTGAAGGACTTGCAGAACGAATTGTTAAAAACGATGTTCCTGCAACTCTTAAAGACAAAATGATTTATGAACTCGATATGGGCGCGCTTATCGCAGGCGCTAAATATCGAGGTGAATTTGAAGAAAGACTTAAAGCTGTTTTAAATAAAATAAAAGAATCTGATGGTAAGATCGTTTTATTCATTGATGAAATTCACTTAATTGTTGGTGCTGGAAGAACCGATGGAGCAATGGATGCGTCTAATATGCTTAAACCAATGCTTGCTAGAGGTGAAATTGATTGTATCGGCGCTACAACTCTTAATGAATATCGACAATATATCGAAAAAGATCGAGCCCTTGAAAGACGATTTCAAACAGTAATGATCGATGAACCAACCGTGGAAGATACAATTACTATTCTTAGAGGACTTAAAGAAAGATTTGAAACATTCCATGGTGTGAGAATTACCGATAATGCTTTAATTGCTGCCGCGACATTATCCAATAGATATATAACTAACCGTTTTCTACCTGACAAGGCTATTGACTTAATTGATGAAGCGTGTGCAGGTATTAAAGTTGAAATTGAATCAATGCCAACTGAACTTGATGAAGTTAATCGTAAAATACGTTCATTAGAAGTTGAACGTGTCGCATTAACTAAAGAAAGCGATGAATCGAGTAAAAAACGTTTAATTGAACTTGATGAAGAATTAAAAAATTATAAAGAAAAATCAAATTCATTAAATGAAGAATGGCAAAAAGAAAAAGCTCAGATTTCTGAGGCTAAAGAGTTAAAAAGCAAAGTTGAAAACGCTAAAATTAAATTAGCCAATTATTTCCAAGAAGGAAATTATGAACAAGCAAGTAAACTTCAATATCAAACTATCCCTCAATATGAAAAACGTATTAAAGAAATTGCTGAATCAACTAATGATACTGAGCGATTAGTGGATGAAATTGTTGATTCAGAATCCATCGCTAAAATTGTTGCTAAAATAACTGGTATTCCTGTTTCAAGAATATCGAAAGGCGATAAAGAAAAAGTTCTCGACTTAAAAGATACACTTGAAAAGAGAGTTATCGGACAAGAAAACGCAATCAGATTAGTATCGAACGCTATTTTAAGACAACGAGCAGGTATTCAAAATCCAAATCGTCCAATTGGCTCATTCTTGTTTTTAGGTCCAACTGGTGTTGGTAAAACTGAAGTTGCTAAAGCTCTCGCAGAAGCATTATTCGATAACGAAAATAACATTATCCGTATTGATATGTCGGAATACATAGAAAAATATTCTGTCTCAAGACTTATAGGAGCCGCTCCTGGCTATGTCGGCTATGAAGAAGGTGGACAATTAACTGAAAAAGTGAGAAGGAATCCTTATTCAATTGTCTTATTTGATGAAATTGAAAAAGCCGATTCAGAAGTCTTCAATATCCTTTTACAAATTCTTGATGATGGTAGATTAACCGATTCTCAAGGTCATCTTGTGGACTTTAAGAATACAATCATCATAATGACAAGTAATTTAGGTAGTGAATACATTCTTCATAACGAAAAAGATAAAGTTGAAGAGATTCTTCATCATACATTCAAACCTGAATTTTTAAATCGTATCGATGAGATCGTTTATTTCAATCCTCTTAACAAAGATGTTCAACTTAAAATTGTTGATAAGATGCTTAACGAACTTAAAAAGAGACTCGAGAACCAATTCTATAGTGTTTCATTTACTGATAAACTTCGTAAATACATCATTGACTCTGCTTATTCACCAACATTTGGAGCTCGACCAATTAAAAGATTTATTCAAGATAAAATTGAAACAGCACTCGCTAATGCGATAATTAAAGGTGAAATTGATACTAAAAACAAATATATTGTCGATGTAAATAACGATGAAATTACTATCGAAAAATAATTCGTTTAAATGGCAATGTTTTTGCCATTTTTTCTTTATTGTTAAAAAAACCAATTGATTAACTTTTAAATTCGACAATTTTAATTCATTTTTGTATATTATAATTATCCTTGAAAGGAAGAAAAAAATATGAAACATTTAATTGTTATTAATCTCGCCAGCGGACAATATAATAGTGACTTAGTTAATAAAATTAACGACGCTTTTAAAGGGCTTGACTATGAAATATATAAATCGACCGCTCCTAAAAGTGTCATTGTCTTTTTAAAAGAATATTTAACTAAGAACAATAAAGATACTGTTCGAGTATATGCTTGTGGTGGAGATGGTACTGTTAACGAAGTTGTTAATGGAATAATCTCTTTTAAAAACGTTGAACTAGCAATCTATGCCTGTGGCACAGGTAATGATTTTGTTAAAATTTACGGTGGAAAAGAAAAATTCCAAGATTTTAAAACATTAATCAATTCCAAAACTTCTCCAATTGATGCGTCTAAAATCGTTGGTGATAATCTAAAAGAACCTCTTTATTCTATTAATGTTATCAATTTTGGTTTTGATGCAATTGTTGGCGCAATGGGAAATTATTATAAAGAGAATGGTTTACCAGAAAGTGTTAAGAAAAAAGGAATTGGACCATACGATTACGCTTTAAAACATGATGCCATGAAACATGGTCGATTTAATGATATTGTCGTCTACGCTGATAAAGAAAAATTAAATGATAAGCAACTTTTACTTGCGACTCTCGCTCATGGACAATATGTCGGTGGTAAATTTAAATGCGCTCCTAAAAGTGTTAATAACGATGGTTTAATTGATGTTTGTGTTATCAAGACTATGACTTTTTTAGGACTTGGCTTAATAATTGGTAAGTACACTAAAGGGGAACACTTAAACAAGAAGAGAAGAAAATTTGTCTATAGACAAGCCAAAGAAATTGAAATGGTTTCACCAAAAGACTTCGATGTTTGTGTAGATGGAGAAATGATAAAAGGAAACAATTTTAAAGTTAGTGTTATTCCTCACGCTATTAAACTTGTCATACCTCAATAATGATTAATGAGTCGCCAGTGGTGACTCATTTTTTCATAATTCAACTTTTGATATTTTTAAATTAATGTTTATCATTATATTGCTATGGATACACATGAAGATTCTAAGGTAATAGAAACTGAACAAAAAAAGCCTAATAATGTCATGGATTTTATTATTAAAACTCTTAACGGCATGGCATACGGACTTTTCGCAACTCTCATCGTTGGAACGATTTTTGGCGCTATCGGGGGATTATTCTCTTTAGGTGTAGTTGAAAATGAATTTTCTTTTTGTTCTTTTATGGTATCTATTTTAGGCAATAACGGTAGAGGTGGAATATCATCTGTTCTTCAAATCTTAACTGGAGCTGGCATCGGCGTTGGTGTTGCCCTCTCATTGAAATTTGATCCTCTTAAATGTATTGTCTTAGCCTCGGTTGGAGAAGCCGCTGCCTTTTTCTCACTAACGACTAAATTTGTCACAAATAATGAATTAAGTGATTCACTTAAAGTCGGTGATCCATTAACAATATATATTGTTTGTATCCTTGTAGCGCTCGCCATCAAATACACATTAAGAAAGAAAACACCTGTTGATATATTACTTATCCCACTATTTGGGCTTTCGATTGGTCTTATTCTTTCACTCACAATTCGTTATCCAATAATTTATGTAACATATGCAGTTCAATGGATAATTAATGAAGGAACGACTTTAATTCCTTGGTTGATGGGTATTGTTGTAGCAGTCTTAATGGGTATAGCACTTACTGCACCAATATCGAGCGCCGCTATTGCTGCTATGATATTTGTTATTCCTATTGATGCTGATCCTAATTTATATCAAGGACTTATGCTCGCTAGTGGCGCAGCCGTCATTGGCTGTTCAACTCAAATGGTTGGTTTTGCTGTTCAGTCGAGAAAAGATAATCCACTAGGTATGGTCATTTCTATTGGAATTGGAACAAGTATGCTTCAATTTAAAAATATTTTAAAAAATCCTTTGATCTGGCTACCTACCATTATTACTAGTGCTATTTTAGGACCAATTTCAACTTGTCTAGTTAATGTCGTCTGTATGGGTTCAAGTGCTGGTATGGGTACAGCAGGACTCGTTGGTCAAATCGGAACTATATCGTCTATGGGAGTTAACTCTTGGCAGACTTGGGTTGGTGTCTTTGTTTTAGAAATTGTTTCTCCAATTATATTAGTTTATTTATTTGATTTATTATTTAGAAAACTTGGTTGGATAAAACCAGGAGATTTAAAAGTTTAATTTAGTTAGTAATTAAAAAGTCTTATCAATTGAATGTGCAGCCTTATAGGCAAATACATCATTAATTAAGGAAGAGACATACGCAACTAATAACATTATTGGTGCGGTAATTAGCATTGACTTAAGTCCATTAGTAAAGGTAGTTACTTTTAAAATGAACGAATTTAAAATAACTAAACTTGGTGAAAGAATAACCCAATAAATAATACTTGTGCTTAGTGTAGCTAAAAGTCGATAGGGCATATTTCCAGTATATGTATCATTTTTAACACCAAACAAACCAGTAAACCATCGGCCTATTTTTGTTAATGGAATAAAGCAACCAATCATCATTGCAAGAGGATATGAAACTAAAAAATTAATTAATGTGTTCATCCAATTGATATTCATTAAATCTATTGTTATTTTCCAATTTTCAACACTAGTGACACCAGCACCTGCACTTGTTAGACATAAAAAGAAACAAACAGGTAAGTTACATATTGCACAATATAGAATTAATGACCATTTAATTTTCATAATTTTTCGAGAAATAATTATATTATTAGATTTCTAGTTTTCAATAATTTTAATGTTAATCACATATAATCTGATAAATTTAGTGCACTAGCAAAAGCCCACATTAAATTATATCCACCACAGGGAGCGTCCACATCTAGGCATTCACCAATAAAATAAACGTTTTTTTCTATGTTTGATTCTAAATAATTATTAACATCCTTTAATTGAATGCCGCCTACACTAACTTGTGAATATTCAAAACCATAGAGGTCTTTAAACGTAAATTTCATATTTTTTATTTCATTAATCAAATCAAAACCTTTTAGTTTTTTATTAAAAATGTAATCTGCTAATTTAGGATTTAAATAAGCATCTAATAATTCTTTCGGAGAATGGGTAGACAAATATAAACCAAGTTCATCTCGATCAATTTCTGGTAACAAATCTAGACATATTTTATATTCACTATTCCTATCTTTAGCAATTAATCTTGAGATATTAAATATTACAATTCCAGATAAGCCGTGTTTTTTAAAAAGAACTTCACCGTTTTCATCGTGTATCTTTGTGTTATTTTTAAATAAACTCACTCTAGCGTTAACTCTAATACCATCAAGTGTATGTGTATTTTCAATTGTGTAAATAGGGCATAATCCTGGGTTTATATTTATATTTTGATAACCGTGTTCGATAAGTGTGTCAAATAATATTCCATCACTACCTAGTTTAGGAGACGACTTACCTCCAGTGGCGATCACCAGTTTGTCACATATATAGCTATCATTATTTGTCATTACTTCGACAGAGTTATCATTAACTAAGTAATCATTAACTTCAACATTACTTATAATTTGAATTTTATATTTTTCACACATTTTTAATAGTGCGTTACGAACAGTAGTGGCACTCATCGAAATTGGATACAATAAATCTCCCACAAGTGTAGTTTTGATATTTATAGAATCTAAAAAATCTCTTTGAGTATTAAAATCATATTTTTCCATTAGATTATAGACAAAATCAGAATTATAAATGTCTTTTGTTAGCTTTTTATTAGCTAAATTACATTTACCATTTCCAGTTGCGAGTATCTTTTTTAGTGGTGTGTCAAGATGCTCTAAAACAATTATTTCATCCTTTGGGTGAGATCTTTTACGCGCTATTGCAAACATAATTCCACTCGCGCCAGCACCTACAACAATTATTTTCATGATAAATAAAATATTAACAAATCTTATTAATAAATTAAAATATATCTATCCGCGCCAATAGTTCAACTGGATAGAATATGCGGCTTCGAACCGTAGGGTTGTGGGTTCGAGTCCTACTTGGCGCGCCATTAGCGACTTAAAAGAGTGATACACAAAAATCGCTCTTTTTTCATTAAAATTTGCTAATTTTCGCTATATTTTTGAATTTCTCGTCGCCTTGGAATTCGCGATTTGTATTAATTTCGTTCAAGTACTTGAGGTGTTAATCACTTTTTTGGTTGCCCGATGAGGACTCGAAAACACCTATTTTTGACCATTTTAAGAAAACGAAACTAATACACTATTGTAAAATTATTGCATATAAAGGGATGATTTAAATGAGCCAAATCTTATTCAAAGCAATTACGATTGGCTTAAAATAATGAAGGGAAAATAATGCCAAAGGAACGTATTTACTTTATCTATAAATATACTTTTCCAAATGGCAAGGTCTATAGTGATTATTTGCAACCTTGAGAACAGTATGTTTGCAACCTTGAGAACACTTATTTT
>CAVIPP010000069.1:0-7107 GCA_963644615.1 Oscillospiraceae bacterium | reverse complement strand
TTTGGACGTGAATTTTTTATTTCCTAAAATTTGGACATGACTTTTTTATTTAACATTTTAAATGAATTATTTAGTATTTTACTTGCTAGATATTTTCTCATTTTGTATACTTTACCAAGTAAATACGAAAAGGAGATTATATTTTAATGAAAACAGTCGTCAATAAATTACTAAATTCAAAATATGAAGTCGTTTGTGATTTGGATGAAAAAGTATGGCATGAAGCACAAGATAAAGCTTTTAATAAACTTGCTAAAAATTTAAAAATTGATGGATTTCGTCCAGGCAAGGTTCCAGCTGAAATTGCTAAGAAGCATGTTCCACAAGCAGAAATATTTAATGAAGCTATTAATAGTGTTCTTCAACCAACATTTGATGAAGTACTTAAAGAACAAAAAATTCTTCCAGTTGCTCGTCCAACTGTCGATGTCACAAAAGTTACCGATAAAGAACTCCAACTTAAGTTCTTAATTATAACCGCTCCTGAAGTGACTTTAGGAAAATATAAAGGTCATAATGTCGCAGAAGTAAAAGCAACAGTAACAAAAGAAGAACTCGATGAAGCTATCAAACATTTAGTTGAACAAAACGCAACTCTTACAAGTGTTGATCGTCCAGCCAAACTCGGTGATAGTGTTGTCATCGACTTCTTAGGAACAGTTGACGGAGTTGCCTTTGATGGTGGTAAAGCCGAAAATTACACTCTTGAACTTGGTTCACATCAATTCATCCCAGGCTTTGAAGAACAATTAGTGGGCAAAAAAGCTGGCGATAAAGTCGATGTTAATGTCACCTTCCCAAAACAATATGTTGCTGAACTTGCTGGTAAAGACGCTGTCTTTGCGGTCACGATTCACGAAGTAAAAGAAAAAGTACTACCAGAACTCAATGAAGATCTTGTTAAAGAACTTAACATCGAAGGTGTCAATAATGTCGAAGAACTTCGTAAGCACGAAGAAGGTCATTTATTAGAACACAAAAATCAACAAGCTCGCGCTGAGACATTAAATAAAATTATTGAAAAAATCGTTGCAGATACCAAGCTAGAAATAGTTGAAGAAATTATTGCTGATGAAGTTGAAGCAATGAAAAAACAAACATCAGATCGTATGGCTCAACAAGGTTTAACCTTAGAACATTACCTTGAACTTACAGGTCAAACTACTGATGCCTTTAATAAAAAACTTCATGAAGATGCTGAAAAGAATCTCAAAGTCATGTTTGTCATGGAAGCTATCGCTAAAGCTGAAAACATTACTGTTGACGATAAAGATGTCGATGAAGAAATGGAAAAACTTGCCAAACAATATAATATGGAAGTCGGTAAGATTAAAGAAATCCTTGCCGCTAACCTAGCTAACTTTAAAGCTGAACTCCGTCAAAGAAAATTACAAGATTTTATCTTTGAAAACAACGTTAAGAAAACCGCTAAAACTAGCGAAGATAAATAACTTTTTCCTTTTTAGCTCTTTAAGGTTGACAGTGCCAAAATTGTCATTATAATAGTGTTAGCACTCCACTTTTAAGAGTGCCAAAATAAAGGAGGAACCAACTGTGAAGAATACCGATAAAATTGTTCTCCCTTTACTTGTAACTAAAGCCATGTCAATTATTCCTTCTGAGAAGGATATTAGACTTGATGTCGCTCGTGAATTTACGGTAAATGCGGTCAAAGCGAGTTTGGATTATAATGATTCACTTATTTTAGCTGTTTCCCAAATTAGTCCAAATATTGAATTACCTACAGAAAAAGATTTTTATAGTGTTGCGACACTTTGTCGTATCGTTTCAAATAGTGAAGCTAAGAATTATCTTAGAATCAGAATAGTTGGTTTAAGTAGAGTTAAACTTACTAAGGTCATCTATGATGAAAAAAATTATTATGTCGCTGAAGGCGAAATACTTAATCCTATTGAAACTAATCATGAAAAAGATATAGCTACTTTAAAAAGCATTATTTCTTACGTTGAAAAAAATCCAGATGCTTTAAAAGGTGTCCCTCGTTCTGTAATTGATACATTATCGTCAAAAGGTTTATCAGCCTCTGATTTCGCGGATATTTTAGTTAGTAACCTTGAAATGAATAACGCTGATAGACAATCTTTCCTTGAAATTAATGATGTATCAAAAAAATTAGAATTCGTGGTCACTCGACTTGATTTACGCAAAATTGAATCTGAAGTAGACGCTAAAATAAATAAAAATATTTCCGAATCTACTGAAAAAGCTCAACGAGATTATATTCTTCACGAAAGACTTAAAGCCGTTAAAAAAGAACTAGGTGAAGAACCTGGTGGAGATAAAGATGTTGACGCAATAAAAAAACGTGTTGAAGAAAATCCATATCCTGAACACGTCAAAAATAAAGTCAAATCTGAACTTAAAAAATACGAAATGATGCCACCAGCCTCACTTGAATCATCATTAATTATGTCTTATGTCCAAACTCTTATGGATGTACCATGGTATCAACAAACACAAGATAATGATGATCTTGAAAATGTTAAAAAAATATTAGATGAAGACCATTTTGGTCTTAAAAAAGTAAAAGAAAGAATTGTTGAATATCTTGCTGTCAAGAAAATGACTGGCAATTTAAAAGCCCCAATTCTATGTTTTTATGGACCTCCAGGATGTGGTAAGACTTCTTTAGGCGCTAGTATCGCTCGCGCCCTTGGAAGGAAATTTTTCAAAGCATCATTAGGTGGAATTTCTGACGAAGCTGAAATTCGTGGACATCGTCGTACTTATGTCGGTTCAATGCCAGGAAGAATTATTGCTGGTATGAAACGAGTCGGAGTAACTAATCCAGTTTTCCTTCTTGATGAAGTAGATAAATTAGCGAGTTCATATAAAGGTGATCCCGCTAGCGCTCTTCTTGAAGTTCTCGATCCATCTCAAAACACTCAATTTAATGATAATTATCTTGAAGAACCATATGATTTAAGCAATGTCTTATTTATCTGTACCGCTAATTACCTTGAAAATGTTCCAGAGCCTCTTCGTGATAGACTTGAACTCATCGAAGTTAATTCTTATACAGAGTTCGAAAAACTTCAAATCGCTGAAAATTGGCTTGTTAAAAAAGAACTTGCCAACAATGGCTTAACTAAGAAACAATTTTCAATTGATAAAGATGCCATTATGCTTTTAATTCAAAAATACACTCGTGAAGCTGGTGTCCGTGAATTAGAACGACTTATTGCAACAACAATGCGAAAAGCTGCCGTTGAACTACTCACAAACAAAGACGAGAAAAAGATTCATGTTGACACTAAAAAAATCGGTGAATATTTAGGTAAACCTCTTTTCGAAAATACAAAGAAAGAAAAAGAAGATAGCATCGGTGTTGTTACAGGCTTAGCCTACACTCAATTCGGTGGAGATATTCTCCCAATTGAAGTTACTTATTTTAAAGGAAAAGGTAACTTAATTCTTACTGGTAAACTTGGCGATGTGATGAAAGAATCTTCTTCAATTGCCCTTGATTATGTTCGCGCAAACGCGAGCAAATATAATATCGATGAAACTATATTTTCCGATAATGATATTCATATTCATTTCCCAGAAGGTGCAGTTCCTAAAGATGGTCCATCAGCAGGTGTTGCTATTACAACAGCTTTAATTTCTTGTCTAAGTGGTAAAAAAGTATCTTGCGATGTTGCCATGACTGGTGAAGTCACTTTGCGTGGACAAGCTCTTCCTATTGGAGGACTTAGAGAAAAATCGCTTGGTGCACTTCGTGCAGGAATTAAAACTATCATCGTTCCAATTGACAATAAACGCGATGTTGATGAACTTCCTGACGAATCTAAAAAAGGTCTTAATATTGTTTTTATGAACAATGTTGATGACGCTGTTAGAGTTGCTATTAAGGATTAATAATGATTAATTTCATAAACGCTAAATTTATTAAAAGTGCCCCATCTATTGATGAGGCACCTTTTGAAATATATCCAGAAATTGTTTTTGTTGGAAAATCAAATGTTGGAAAGTCTTCCTTAATTAATGCTTTAACTAATCATAAAAACCTAGCGTTTACCTCTTCTAAACCAGGTCACACTAAATTATTAAATTATTATTTGATTGATAATAAATTTTATTTAGTGGATGCTCCCGGATATGGTTATACCTCATCAGGATCTCAACATTTAGATAATTTTGCTTTTATGATGGAAAAATATTTCTCAAATCCAAATTTAAAAGCCGTGATTTTTTTAGTTGATTCTAGACATCCTTTTTCAAGCGATGATATCGACTTTTATAATTTTATTGTCGAAAAACAAATTAAATTTGTTATTGCTTTGACTAAAAGTGATAAACTCAATCAATCTTTAAAAGCAAAAGCATTAACAAGTAGTAAACAATTTGATAAAGCTGAAACACTTTTAGTTTCTATAAATAACATTAAATCCATTGAAAATTTAAGGAGCACAATTTCTAAACTTGTATAGTTTAATAACTATGTTAAAATTATTTCGCCGATGACGAAGAGGTCATTTATCGCTTTAACTATAGAGAGTAGTGGACGCTGGAAGAACTACGTTAAAAATAAATGATGTCGCTTAAGAGGCTAAATGGGAACATTTCGCTTATTCAGCGTTATTGAATAAATAAGTGCATATCTATTTGATATGAATTAAGGTGGTACCGCGCTAATAGCGTCCTTAAATTAGGGCGCTTTTATTTTTTTAGGAGGCTTAATATATGCTCGACAAACGTTACGATCCAAAAAAAGTTGAAGAAGGAAAATATGAAAATTGGAAAAGAAAAGGCTATTTTACCGCTGGTGATAAATCTAAAAATCCTTTTTCAATGGTTATACCTCCACCTAATGTAACTGGTAAACTTCACCTTGGACACGCCTGGAACACAACGATTCAAGATATAACTGCTCGATATAAAAAACTCAAAGGTTTTGATGTACTTTGGCTACCAGGAATGGATCACGCTGGTATTGCTACCCAAGCCAAAGTTGAACAAAAACTTCGAAGTGAAGGAATTTCAAGGTATGATTTAGGTCGAGAAGGTTTTTTAACAAAAGCGTGGGAATGGAAAAACGAATACGCTGATAACATCCATAAACAATGGGCTAAAATGGGTTTAGCACTCGACTATAGCCGTGAAAGATTTACTCTTGACGAAGGACTTAATAAAGCCGTCAATTACGTCTTTAAAACTCTTTATGAGAAAGGACTCATCTATCGTGGTGAAAGAATCATCAATTACGACCCTGAACTTAAGACAGCCTTAAGTAATGTTGAAGTCGTCTATGAAAATGATCCTGGTAAATTCTATTATTTTAAATATTTAGTTGAAAATTCCGATGAATATTTAGTTGTTGCGACAACTCGTCCAGAGACAATGTTTGGTGATACGGCTGTCTTTGTTAATCCTAAAGACGAAAGATATACTCATCTAATTGGTAAAAATTGTTTTAATCCTGCGAATGGAGAACCTCTCCCAATTATTGCTGATGAATATGTCGATATTGAATTTGGAACAGGCGCTATGAAATGTACACCTGCCCATGACCCAAATGACTTTGCATTAAGCGAAAAATACCATATGAAACGTATTAAATGTATGGATTTGGACGCTAAAATGAACGAGGTTGCAGGTAAATATCAAGGTTTAGATAGATATGAATGTCGAGATAAACTCGTTGATGATATTAAAAAAGCCGGTAATTTAATTAAAATTGAAGATATTGTCCATCAAGTTGGGCATTCTGAAAGAAGCGGCTGCGTTGTTGAGCCTACATTATCTAAACAATGGTTTGTTAAAATGAAACCACTTGCTAAACAAGCTTTAGAACAATCAACTGTTGAATTTGTACCTGAACGATTTAACCACACCTTTAGACAATGGATGGAAAATGTCGATGATTGGTGTATTTCTCGTCAATTATGGTGGGGACATAGAATACCAGCATATTATAACGATGAGACAGGAGATATTATTGTCAGCGAAACACCAATTAATTTAGAAGGCTATCATCAAGATGAAGATGTTCTTGATACATGGTTTTCAAGTGCGCTTTGGCCGTTTTCTACATTAGGATGGCCAAATAAGACCGAAGATTATAAACGTTATTTCCCTAATGATTTATTAGTTACGGCTTATGACATTATTTTCTTCTGGGTTTCAAGAATGATATTTGATTCGATTGAATTCACTAATAAATCGCCATTTAAGAAATGCTTAATTCATGGATTGATTCGTGATTCACAAGGCCGAAAAATGTCTAAAACTCTTGGGAATGGTATTGATCCAATCGATGTTATTGATAAATATGGTGTCGATGCTCTTCGATATTTTTTAACTAGTGGAAGCGCTCCTGGACAAGACATTCGTTACATCGAAGAAAAAGTTGTTGCAGCAAACAATTATTTAAATAAGATTTGGAACAGTGCTCGATATGTCATCGAATCGCTCGGAGATAACTTTAAACCTCAAAATATCGAATTTTGTAAATTAAATAAAGTTGAACAAGATATTTTAGTTAAACTCAATACAACAATCGCTAATGTTACCTCATTTATGGATAAACTTGATTATTCACTCGCCAGTTCTTGCTTATATAATTTTGTCTATGATGATTTTTGTTCATCTTATTTAGAGATGAGTAAAGTTTCTCTATCTAATAGTGAAGCATCTTACTCCAACACTATTAAAAATGTTCTAGTTTATATTTTAAAAAATATAATCATTATGATTCATCCATACGCTCCATTTATCAGCGAAGAACTTTATTTATCTCTTCCTGAACATTTAGAGTCAATTATGCTTGAGACTTATCCAAGTGTTCAAGATTATAAGAAGGTTGATTTAGATAGTGTCTTAATTATGTATAAAATGATTCAAGACATTCGCAATTATAAAGTAAGTAACAAACTTGCTCCTAATACAAAACTTATTATCAAAATTGAAACAAACGATAATTCATTTAATGAACTTAGACCATATCTAGTTAGATTTAGTTTTGCTAAAGAACTTTTAATTGAAAAGAAAGTCTCTTCAAAAGGTGTTAAATACTTATATAAAAATGTCACAATGTATATTGAAGATGATATAAGTGAAGACGAAAAAGAAGCTAAAGAAAAA
>CAVIPP010000068.1:0-7132 GCA_963644615.1 Oscillospiraceae bacterium | reverse complement strand
TAATAAAGAATTGTCAAAGATAAAAAATGCACTTAATTTATATTTAAAATATGCGTTAAACAAAGAAGTAGATATTGTTTCACTAAAAAAACTTGTAAAACAATACGGCAAAGTAGTGGATGCAATTACCCTTATTAAGGGTGTTAATACCGCAAATATTATTGGTGAATACGGCGAAATATTAGCTTGTAGAAAATTTAACTTAAAAAGATGCCCTACTAATCAGTCTATTTATGATGCTACATTTGAAACAAATGATAAAACTTACTATATTCAGATAAAAACTAGATGGTCTAGAAGCGATAATTTAGTAGAATTTGGCTCTGTTAACATTAATAGAATTGCTAACGATCTTGGCCTCGATAATTATTTCTTTATTGGTTTAGTATTAAATAAAAAACTTAATGTTGCTAAATGGATTGTTTTAAACGGGAATAATTATAAAGAAATAACAAAAAAACGAACAAAAAAAGTTATCTATTATAATTGTAATGGAACAAACGATTGGGATAATTTACTAGAAAATCAATTGAATTCTATTAGTATTAAAAAGAGAATGAATTTTGTTCTTTGGTAATAATTGACTACTTGAATTAATGAATACCTTTTATTTATGCATTTTATATACCCATTTCAAATAATAATGTCCTTATAAAAGCACCATTTCATATTTTTTCTAATTTTTATAATTTTGATGGTCATAATTATCTCGAAAAGAGGTAAAAATGAATGGTTAGATTTGGAAAATTACTCGATGATATTATGATGCGCGAGTCAAATGAATTTGAAGAAAAAAGTGAGGATGCATTAAATGATAATAAGGATAAAGAAGATGCACCTGCTTACAAACTCCAACAATGTGAAAAACTTAAAGAAGGTGAAGTTCCTTTATCTAATGTTGTAGGTCACGTCGAACAGAAGAAAGAACTTCTTCTCGTAGTCGATTGGTTTAAACGTTCAAAAGAACTAAGAGAAAAAGGAGTATCAATTCCTAAAGGAGTTATCTTATTTGGCGAACCAGGAAATGGTAAATCATTGTTGATAAAAGAAATCATTAGATGCACTGATGCGCCCGCATTTGTTTTTCAAGGTGAACAAACAAACATCGTTAAAGGCATCATTGAAACATTTAAAAAAGCAAGAGAAGCAAAACAAGCGATTATCGTTATCGATGAATTAGATTTGCTCATCGCCCGTGAGAGTAGAGTCTCTAGATCTCTTCAAGAATGTTTAGATGGAGTTGAATCTAACGATGATATTCTCGTGCTCGCTGCGACCAATAATCTCGATGATATCCCTTCTCCTCTTCTTAGACACGGACGGTTAGAAAAACTCATCCACATTCCATATCCAAAAGGTAGTGAAGCTCTTGAACTTTTGAAGAAGCACTTTAAGGAATTTAACCTAGAATTGCCAGAAAATTTCGATGATGAAGAAGTCGCATTATCGCTTAATGGTATCACTTGTGCTGGAATAAAATCGCTTGTAAATGACATCGTTTTAAGAAACGGCTTTACAAATATCACTATGGAAATGATCGACAACTCGATTTATAACATTACAGACCGAATTAAAAAGACAACAGAAAAATATAATTTAGACGTTGCCATACATGAAGCAGGCCACGCCGTAATGGCTAGAGCTTTTCCTCAATATTTCCTAGTTAATAGACTTAATATCTCTGGCTCTAGCGGTTCATTTCATGCAAAAGAGGTTGAAAGAGGGTTTTGGCCTTATAAAAAGATTATCGCTGACATCAAAATCTCAATGGCGGGAGTAATCGCACAAAAACTCATCTGCGGCGAAGGCTCAAGAGGTGCAGAGGATGATTTACAAAATGCGAGAATAGAAGCTTATAACATGATTAACATGAATGGGTATTCATCTTGCTATGAAACGCTTCCTACTATTTCGCGTGATACTCGATCAGATACACAAATTAAAAGAAGAAAAATGGAAAGAAAAATTGAACGTCTTTTAAAGAGGTGTGAAAAAGAGACAATTAAATATATTAAGGCTAATAGAAGAAAGGTCGAAGATTTAGGCCACTTACTCTATAAGAAAAAACATCTAAAATCTTCGGAGATCTTAGCCTTAATTGGTTAAAGACTCTTCGATAGATTAGTCGCATCAATAAAGGAAAATTTCAATGACTCAAGAAAACGAAAGAAAAAGAAAATGGAATCTTTATAAAGACGCATTAAATTGGATTGCTCCTTTACCGAGTTGGAAAGAGAAATGTCGTGATTATAGTGTGAATGACTTCATTGAACATTTTCACATTGATGTAGATGAAGCTAATAAGCTAATTAATAAACTTATCACTGATAATAAACTTAAAAAGACAAATAAAGATGGCCTTTATAAAGCTGTTCTCATTTGTTCGATGTGCGGAAAAGAATTTGATGATCTTGATATTCAGGAAAATAACCATATTGTTCATTGCTTTGGCTATGGCTCCAAATACGACCTTAACATACTTGACATACATTTATGCATCGACTGTTTTGACAAAATGATTGATACGATTTTGCCCTTATTCACCAATTGCCCTTTACGAGAATTAGAGATGTACAATAATTCAGATGGTTCATCGTCTATTCAAATTGTTGATAAACACATTAAAGACCCATATTAAGTAAGAAACAACTAGTTGCAAAATGATATCGATGATAATGAGATAAAAAATGGATTTCAGCACTGAAACGTATAATTACCTCGAAGAAGTGTGTTTTATGGTCGTTAATTAATATAAAGAAAGGGAAAGAGTAGAAAATCATGTTTGTAATGCACGCAGGAAAAGGAAGATTTATTGATAAAAGAAGATGGTGTATTCAACGAGCGAAACGAGGATTTTCTGATTACGATCTCTATGAAATTGATTCGTGGTTTTTAACTATTATCCCTGAGATGATTGATGAACTTATTAAGCGTCGTCGTGGCTATCCTATATTTATCGAGGACGAATATTTAAAGGAAAAAGGATTAGAAATTAACAAATTAACCGAAGAGAAAAAGCTAATGATGTCTCGTGAGTGTTCTAAAAGATGGGAAAATATTCTTATAGATATAAAACGCACATTTCTTGATACTAGAAAAGAAACATGTTCATATAAGAATAAATACAAAAAAGAATATAACAAAGCATTTAGAGAATACCTAGATGAATATGGTTTATTTGGTGATAAGATTAAAAATAACTCTTTTATCAAGAACTCTTCTGATGGAAGCTCAATTGTTACATTAGATAATAATCCTTATTGTTTTGATAAAATGAATAAATACAAAAATATTTATGTCCTTTATCACAATGAAGAAGAACAAATAGAGAAATATATTAATAAAGCCAAAAGCAAAGCATTAACGTTATTTAGAAAATATTTTAATGACCTAAAATTATAATTATGAAAAAATTGACGGAGTTAAAACATTATTGCGGTTAAATAATGAAAAGTTCTATGTTTATATCGATCAATTAAGGCCATACAACAGGATTCAGTATTTCATAATTTGGAAATTAAAACCTATGAGAAACATCGCAATAGAGAAACAAGTTCAAGAGATCTTACTAGAAAACTCTTTATCTATTTAATAGATTATTATCGAGGGTAATATAACTAATGATGAATACATTTATAAGTGATGAACTAACTTACGAAGACATTTTATTAATCAATAAGCATTCCTTGTTAAAAGGTGAGCCCTTTGGAGTTGTTGACAAGAATAAAATATTATCCGCATTAGGCAATCAACATCAGCCATATCCGAGTAAAGAGGAGGCTTTTGCCAGCGTTTTTAAATCATTAGTCATTAATCATGGTTTTTTAAATGGCAATAAACGTACGGGTGTTGTCTCTTTATATATCGCTAGCATAATGCTCAACAATTCTTTAAAGATTAACGATGAAGAATTATGCAAATTAACTTATCAAATCGCTGGATCAGGAGGTAGTGATATACCTGTTAAGGATATCGCTGTGAAAGTATTTGGCGATACACCAATTAATGAAACATCAGTTAAGACCTTAAGCATTGAAGATATTGTTGTTGATTTTATCAAGAAACATAGCTGGCTAATCAATGAACTAGCTAAATAGAAAGGAAATTTATGGAATACGATTTACATCAAATAATTGCAAACATTAAACTAGAAGATAAGATTTCTATTTCCTATCTCCAAAGAACATTCTCTTTCAGCTTTATTAAAGCTCGTGAAATTTTTAATGAACTCATTGAAAACGGTTATATCAATAGCGATGGTTCGGTTGTAAAAGTCAATTCACGTTTTTTAATAGAAGAGAAGGTCATCTTTTTAGATGTTGATGGGGTACTCAATTCACATTCAACAAAAGATAGATGCATGTGTTATATTGGCATCGAGGATAAAAAAGTTGCCTTATTAAAAGAAATTGTTGATGCAACTAAAGCGAGCATTGTCCTTGTTTCATCTTGGAAGACGAATTGGACAAATAATATCTGCTTTAAAGAAAGCCAAGATGAATTGGCGGTATATTTGGACCAAAAGCTTGCTAAGCAAGGGCTGAGCATTAAAGATAAAACCATTGATGGGAGCCAATACTATCGGGGCAAAGGCATCCTACGATATATCGAAATGCAAAAAGAAATCGGAATTGATATAAAGAAATTTGTGATTTTAGACGATGAAATGTTCGATTATCTAGAGACAAAAATGACAAAATACCTAGTGCAAACTAGCTTTGAACAAAATGGTTTAGAAGAGAAGCATGTTAGAAAGGCAATCGAGAAATTGTCTTAAATAAATAGTTGTGATTGGAACATGTAAATTCAATAAAGATGAAGCAATGAATAAATGCATTGGTTTAGGTGAAAAATTCATCAATTGTTTTCACAATATCTATATGAGCAAAGATAATGACAATAAAAAGAAATGGCTTATAGAAATGCATCATTGCTTTAATGAAGCTAGTAATATTGTTCTAGATGGAAAGAATAGACCATTATTGTTAATGGAATTAATGGATTGGTTTTTAACCGCGGGTAGTAATTATCAAACCTTTATCAATGGATCTAGTGAAGATGAAGTCGTTACCTATGATAAATTCATTAAGGATTTAATTTATTCAAATGATGTAGTCACATCGTTAGAAAATATTAAATTGTTAAATAATGATTGAATGAAATTTGCGTTTAATCGATAAAAATGCAAAATTAAATACATTAATAAATAAGTAATTTTAAGTCTAGTGAAAAACTTATTCTAACTTATCTTTGGTCTTTTACGAGGACTTTTTAAGGTTTTCGATTTACTTAATTTTTTTGCTTTATTATAATGATGGCGATTTCAAAATAAAGGAGCAAATTATGGCGCGTACAGAAGCTGAAATTCATTCAATAGAGTTATTGCTTACTCTTGATTATTTATTGCATGAAACCGATGAAAATCACCCCGCAAAAGCAACCGATATCTGTCGTTATGGAGCAAAGAATTACCATCTTAAATATAATGGAGGTGTCAAAGGAGATGAAATTAAAAGGCAAAGAATTGGTTCTTCCTTAAAATTTTTAGAAAAATTATTTTTAAATCCGAATGTGGTTTTGCCTTTTGTACTTGAAACAACGTCCAAGAACAAATATTATATCGAGCAAAGAAATGGTTTGTCCTGTGATCAAGTTGCCGCCGTATTAGCGGCGATTAAAAACGATCGTTATACAAAAGATGAAGATGTTGAATTTTTAATCGAAAGAGTACTTGATGCATTTGGCACGAGTGCTCTCAATAAGAGAGATATAGAAAAACAATATAAAAAATTAATACGCGTTGGTTCAAAATTTGACAAAGAAACATTGCGTAAACTAAGGTTAATTGAGAAAGCTTATCTAGAGAATAAATTGATTAAGGTACGTCATGTGGGATCAGATCCTAAAAATACCTGCGATCTTTGGTATCTTGTCTATTTTATTAAAGAATACAATAATGAACCTCACGCTTTTTTAATCCCAGTTTCTAAAATTCCTTATGGATATAACGATTATTGCAATTATATATTTGATTCAATAACTAATATTAATATTCCGCAAGGTAAAAGTGATGATTTACTATGTACAGATTCTGTTAAAAATCGTGATATAAACGAGTTGTTTTTTAAACAAAATCCACGTTGCGCGCATATATCTTCTACTGTTGATGGCTATTTAGAATATGTAGCATTTCACCGAAGATCTCACCACAAATTTGTTTCCTTCTATTTTAATCTCGCGTCATTAGGTACGATTAAAAATTCATTTGAAAACTTCTTTTGTGAGAATTTCGTATATCAACGTAAAGACCCTGGTTCTATAGATGTTCCATTAATAGAGAAGAGAGATCGATATATCAAAGTACTTGTAAAGAAGTGTGAACGCCAACACAAAACAATCGATAACGAAGGCTATGGTTTTGTTAATATGCCGATGAATATTGAAGCTTTTAAGGCGTGGCTATTAACCGATCCATTTAAAGATGGCGAAGTAACTATCGCTGATATGATCACGGTTATTAAGCCTGAACCTGGGTGCATTAATCGCTATTTATCAAAGCATTATCTTACATTATTTAAAAAATCTCAAATTAGTCTTTCTGATGAAGCTGTCGAAAAAATATTTGATGAAGTATACAAATAAACAAGTGATGTTATAACTATCACATTTTGAAAGGAATAAGAAAAATATGGGAGACGATATGTATATAGAAAGTGAAACTACTAAGCAACTGGACAATTCATTAAAGAATAAATCGAATATTTCGCTTTGCGGACCGACTGGCTGCGGAAAAACCGCGATTGTTAAATCTTGGTTAAAGCATAATGAAGATAAGATTAATAGCTTTTATATCGATTGCGCTTGTTTAAAAGATATTAAGATAGGGAAAATGATTATATTTAAAGATCTAACATTGATGGGGCAATTATTCGATAATGAAACTATTGATGCGATGGCTTCAATGCCTAATTTGGTTATCGTCGCAGACAATTATCACTGGGGTAGCTACAACATAAAATCACATATGTTACTATTATGTGATAGATATATTGTTGATTCTAGGAGCAAAACCGGATTTGTTAAATTAGATAATGTTGAATTTGTCTGCATAATAAAAACAACTAGACTATAA
>CAVIPP010000067.1:0-7307 GCA_963644615.1 Oscillospiraceae bacterium | reverse complement strand
TAAATGAATAGAATGCCTCTTTTAGACCACTGAAGAACGATGCAAATTTCTCTTTAACTGTATCAAGCGTTCCAGTCATGCTTGAGGTGAAGGTTGATGAAAATTCCTCTGCACCATCTTCTGTTTCCTCAAAACCACCAAAGATAGTATCAACTAGCCAACCTATCGCTTCGATGATGTAGTTAAGTATCTCTAGTATTGGTTCGAGGAGTTTGAAAATGAGTTCAAGAAGAGGAACAACAATAGATTCTAGTAATTGGCAAATGACCTCTAAAATAGGAGCGAGCACTTCTAGAACTTTTGCGATAACTTGAAGAATCAGTGATATCGGTTTAAGTAGTGTTTTGATGAGTGGTTGTAGTAACTCAAAGATGACGCCAATAATCTTAACGACCACTGTGAGCACGTTAACCACAATCTTTATAACTTCAACGATGATTCCTAAGATTGGCTTAAGGATTGATGCGATAAGTTTTACCACCGCTGAGACAATATCGACGATGACAGAAATGATATCAACAATCGCATCTAGTATTTCCATCAAAGGATCTAGAATTGACTCAATTAAGTCGAGCACAACTTCCACAATTTTAGACACGAGCTCAATGATAACTTCAATGACTTCAGCAATCGGCTCAAGTATCTCCACAATGAGTTCGATAAGGTTAGCGATGAGTTCAGTTACACGCTCCGTTATACGCTTAATAAATGGGATGAGTTTCTGTATCAATTTCACGATTAAGTCGATGATGGATTGAAGAGGCGGAAGTATCTTTTCAATTAGATCCACTAATATATCAATCACATCGTTGACCAGTAGCATGATCTCACTAATAAGAGGCATTATCGCTTCAAAAACCTCTCTAAGTGCATCGATAATTTTAGAAAATGCATCAGATAGTAATTTAAAAATATCCTGCAAAAGTCCACGGAATTTCTCGTTTTGCAATAGAATTACAGCAATAATGGCTATTAAAGCAGCCCAGCCAACAGTTGAAGCTTTTATGGCACCATTAGCAGCAGTAAGAGCAGTCTTAAGTGACATGATGGATGTATAAGCCGCCTTTAGCTTAGGTATGAGTTTTCCTATTACAACTAGAAGTGGTCCAATGGCAGTAGCGACACCAGCAATAACCCCAATTGTCACCTTTACTCCTTTTGAGAGATTATTCCACTTATCAAGCAAAGACCTAAGGGCGGGAATCACTTTATTTTGGAGAAGTGCTACTAGTGAGTTAAGTGCTGGAAGAAGCGCTTGTGCCAACTCATTCCTCAAAGCAGTTAAAGATTGTTTAAGTCTATCAACCGCATCATTAAACTCACCAGCTTTCTCAGCATCTTCATTAGATACAATACCTAGTTCTCGACACTCTTCCTTAAGTGCTTCTATTTGTTCACTTGAGGCAGAAAGAGCCTGAGCAAGTTCGGTTCCTAACTTATCGCCAAATATCTCATTAGCGACAGCGGTTCTAGTTGCTTCGTCGCCTACTTCACTTAATGCATCTCGAATTTTAGTGAATGCTGCATCAACGCTAAGTCCTTCTAGGTCGCTAGCACTTAATCCAATGAGCTTAAGTTTCTCATTAACTTCATCGATGTTGCCTTTTGCTATTGAGCCTAAAATCGAATTAACCTTAATAAAAGCTTTCTGCAAATTGTTTTGATCTACCGCAAGAATCTTAGCAGCATAGCTCCACTCCTGATATGCCTCAGCACTTAGATAGACTTTGGATGCAGTATCAGCAAGTTCATCAGTTGCTTGAAGCGACTTATATGAGAGCGCTCCTAAGGCTGTAGTTGCAGCAACAATCGGTGCAGTTACGTACTTTGTTAAACTCGTTCCAACAGTTGCTAACTTATCCCACTTAGCATTTCCTAATTTAGTAATTTGCTTATTGGTGTTTTCTAACTCCTTATTGAGTCGAGCAATTTCAGCTTCAGTGTATTCAGCACTACGTTTGAGCTTATTAAACTCAGTCTCACTCATCGCACCAAGCCTGACAGCTTCTTTAGCTTCTTCAAGTTTCTGGTTTTGGAGCGCTAGTTTATTCTTGGTCTTTTCTAAAATTGTGTTGAGCTCAGCTTGTTTCCTCTTCCATAGGTCAAGATTACCACTATCGTATTTGAGCCTTTGATTGATGACGCGCAAATCGGCTTGTTGCTCTTTAAGTTCACCTTTAAGCTTAGTTAAGGAGGCGTTGAGTTCAGTAGCATCCAAACCAAGTTTTATATTTAGTCCCTTAATTGTTTCAGCCACTTCACTCACCTCCTTAAACTAAAAAAGCATCGATATCACTTTGACTAGCCAATCGTGATGATGACTTAGTTGGTGAAATAGATGCTAAAAATAAATCAACTAATTCAAAATATGTATCTATCTCAATTAGGTCGGTATCTTTAAGCGATATCCCCATTTGAGAAAGATTAAATATGATGTTACTGGTTGCTTGATGTTTCCTCTTCTCCTTGACTCCGGGATTCTCCTTTATTCTTCCCTGGAAAAAGAAGATTAAAGACCTTAACTACTTCATTAAGCGACTCAGTGTTTTGAAATACACCAAACTCAAATGAATCTAGAAAATCAGCAAAGTTTTTCTCTTTGCAGTAAGGCTTATGAAGAATGTAGATAATTTGAAAAGAAACATTGATGACGCTTGATAAACTAGCAATGGAATTATTATCGATGTTTTGAATTTTATCGATATCCTCAAAAAAGTCAGTTCCAAAGGTAGATTTATAGTCAATTAAAGATTTAAGCGAAACATGAACAGGTAATTCGCGACCTGCAATTTTAATTAACGTTTCCATAATTATTTAATAACCGGTAAACTTGGCGCACTCGTAAGGAACGTCTCATAGTTACCATCTTCCTTTGTAGCTGAGATAAGTGTTGTGTAATTATTGTCATCAATTTTAATTGGTCGAGCAGTGATTGAAAGACTAATCGCATTCGCCTCAACCGAATCAGTTTTACTCTTGGTGCTTTCACTTATTGGCGCGCATGTGCATAAATAGATCCATGTGCGACGTGCCTTAACATCACCTTGAATCTCAAAGCCTAAAGCAAAGGTCACAAGTGATGCATTAGTGATTTCGACTAAATTACCATTATCAGCTTCTTTATAACCTAGGATATTTTTCTTAAATTCATCGGTAAGTTCAGTTAATTTAAGCGTGATAGTTCGACCAGCATTTTGATTAAGTGTCGCCACTACTTTATCATCAGCATAAACTTGGCTAGATGAACCGATGATTTCACTAGAAAACTCCTGAGCACCAGGAAGTTCAACAGGACTAGCAAATGTATAACTTCCATCAGCAGTGTTAAGCGTAGCAATCGAATAATGAACATTCTTTAATCCGAATGTAACAATGTTATTTGACATAATTTAAAAATCCTCCATTTTGATTTCATAAACTCTATTTATTGATTTATCTTCGTTTTTACTTTCCGACAGCATAGAGAAACTTAAATTGTTTTTTAGTAGCGCTGCTTCAAGTTTATTTTCTAGTTCTGTGTCTTTGCTTCTAGTTAGTAGACTAATTTGAATGGTGCTTACATAGTAAGTTGGCTTATCATCACTGTAGCGATACGGCACTTTACTAACTTCCTGATAGACGATAAAAGGAAGAGTGGCGTTATCGATATTGTCATATGAATTGAATGCATAATAGACCTTACCACTAAGCACTTCATTTAAGACGTCGTATAGTTTAGCTAGCGTCATTTATGATCCTCCTAATGTCTTCAAGCATGATTGGTGTAAAAGTCTCGTATGCAGGGCGAAGAAAAGGCCGAGCAATAACATACTTTCCACCTCGATGACGAAAGCCTAGTTCCACTAAGTGAACGATGTTGCTCTTGGTCTTTGAGGAGATGTAGATAGTTGTATTTACGCCACTACCAAACTTGGTCTTGATGAAAGAGTCCGCTAAGTGATTATTACTATTTCCGCGTGGTGCATGACTTTTAATGTAGTCAAGAATCTTATCTGCGGTTTCATCAAGTTTTGCCATTACTTCAATTTGCACATTTTGAGCGTAGCCCGAAACAATGGCGCTAAGCTTAATCGCACAATCATCCAGAGTTGCTTTCATAGATTAGATCACTCTCCTTATATTGAGACTCACTTAAATAAAGTTCGATAAATTGACCGTTTATGTAGGTTCTAGTGACTTCATAGATTACTTCACCAATACGGACAAATTTCTCTCCTTTATATAGAAATGACTGGATGACGACTTTAAGTTCAGCAGTTACTCCTTTTAGAAGAGAGGTCTGATATTCGCTATTTGTAATCGACTTAATCGAACCATAGACTAAGCTAGAATGCATGACGGTCGGACACCTTATTCCTAAAGCATCCGACCTATTAACAATGGCAAGAAGGTGGAGAGTAACGCTGCTAGAATTAGGAAACATTAGGATTCCTCCGAAGTAAGAGCCAGTTGGCGGACCAACATATCAAAATTAGAAGGTAACTCCTTAACGCTTCCGTCACCCTTAAAACCAAAGAAAGTCTTTACGTAGATAAGAATTAATCCCTTAACCAAGGAATCATCACCATATGCTGTGGATTCGGCTACACCTATCGAAATAAGTAAACGCCGACACGATTCAACATGTAGTCTTATTTCATCATCTACAAACGACTCCGTTTCCGGAATCATCAAAGCCTTCTTGATTTGAAGCAAGAAATCATCATCATTTCTAGTGTTCATGCTAGCGACCTCCTTTATATACACGCAGCATCCCTGTTCATTATTCCGTCCTACTCATACTCATTTCCGTTCATTGTGCCTTCGTACTCCTTTCGCAAGCTACTCGTTTCCTTGTTCCTTTTTACTTGTAGTCTTTTCTTTTCGTTGTACTTTCTTACTTAGTTAAGCCTTGGAAAACTCCACCCTCTTAGATGGGCCATTTGTTATTCAGTTGCACCTTTCTTAATGCGTAAGAAGCCGTTATAGCCGACAACGTTACCGCCAGTAAAGACGCTTGACTTATAGCAGATGATGCCATCTTTAAATTTGTAGTCAGTAGATTTTGCTACTTCTACAGGTGAGAAGATTGGCACCTCGTAATTAGTTAGAGCACCATAAGCGATGCAGTAATCACCGGCCTTGGTGTTAGGATCAGTGATGGCTTTACAGTTAGAGTTGATGATATAAGGAATGCCATCGATGGTTTGAGCCTTATAGTCAATTAGGTGAACTTTGCGTCCTTCTTTGGTGCGAAGTTTAGCAAATGCACGTAAGTCATTTTTATTAAGAATTAGGACTGCTCCACCTTCAATATCTTCCTCTCCACCATAAGCAAAGACGATGTCATCAAGAGTGTTTTCGTCAATCGTTGTAAGCTCAAGAGGTGTAGAATCTGCAAGGGCTACTGCTTTAGACGAGAAAATACCAGTAAATGTGTTAGAATCGCCTAAACCGAGTAAGATTTGCTGAGATATTTTCTTTCTGAGCGAGATATTGATATTCTTCAAAACTTCCTCTTGATAAGGAATTGCAGGTAATTTTTCAAGTTCTTCAGTGATTTCAGTATAAGCTGTAATCTTGACCTTGGTAATTGTGCAATAGCCAAATTCTGGTTCGGTTTCAGAGTAGGCTTGACCTTCTTCAGTTAGCCCAGCTTCTCCATGACCTTTAACGTAGGATTTAGTATAAGTTTCTCCACCGCTGAGGTTAACAACTTTAACCTTATCAACAAGAGTGGATACTTCTAAAAATGGATAAGGGGCAAGAGTTGAGTCGACGTGTTGAGGGAGTAAAATTTCATCGCTAGATACAACGATGGTTCTTTTCTCTTTAAGGTCGACACCACGTTTTTCAAGTTCGTCCTTATTATCTTTTCTTTCAGCTGTAACAAATGGCTTAACTTCAGTTTTATTCTCGATGTTGAGTTTAGCCATCAAGCCACTTCTTTCATTTTGAAGAGCGTCACATTCCTTTTCTAATTCTTCAAGTTTAGTGGCGTCTTCTAAGTTTTCACTCGCACTTCTAATTTCTTTAAGGCGAGCGTTAATTTCATTAATTCTTGCATTTAAATTCATGATTTTTTCCTCCTAAATATTTGATTTAATATGAATTCTTTGTTTGATGATTTTCGCTTTTTCTAAATCCATAGCCTTTAGCTCAGTCTCCACCAAAGCTAAAGAACGGCTTGCAGCAATTGAAGTTTGTTCATAAGCAGGTAAATCAACAATGCTCACATCGAAAAGCCTATCGATGCCAGTAATCGTTCTTTTAGGAATTTCCCCACTACGATCAATCTTTTGTCCGCTCACCGTAAAAGCAAAGCTCATCTTATCTAAAAGTCCGGCTTTAACCATCTTGTAGATATCTTTATTCGATTCTGTATCAAGAAGTTCAGCACGAACCTTTAATCCTTTTTCATCCACTGTTAGAGTTAGCGATTTATTTCTAGTTCTAGCAATGATTAAAAACGAGTCATTATGGTTATATTTCATCGGCACGTCTTTTAAATTAGTTTCATTAAGAGCGCTCCTAGATATGCTTTCAATAAAACCATTTTTCTCATCGCCGATTAGTGTTTCCTCGTCAAAAACAATGGCATAGCCTTCAAGTATCATCTTCTCCGCATCATCTTCGCGAAGTTCGATACTAGCTAGCCTATTTTCTAATTTAGTTTTGTCCATCAGTGTTATCCTCCTTTGTACTTCCAACCTGATATTCATTTGCTTTATTTGCATCAACATAGTTGAGTGATTGTAATCTTTTATCTCCACCTTCAATTGGCTCTAGGCCGAGTAGGTTACGCGATTCATTAAGCGACATAATTCCTAGTCCCATGAGTTTTTCAATTGCACTAACCTTCGTGTTCCAAGAAGCATATTGAAGACGTTCTGAGAAGAAGATGATCTCTTCGCCACGCTCCAACTGATTAGTGGTTAAAAGAGCTAAAGAAAAAGCCTCGCTAAGTTGAATGGCTAGAGGCTCAATCGTTGACTCGTAGAAGGAGTTATATTCGTTTTCATTATATGAATTCATGAAGACGGCTTTAGAAACTCCATAGTAGTCAAGAATCTTATTCTGCACGAAGTCGAGCGTAGATGAATCCACAACCTTCGGGTCACTAGTAAGTGGAACATAATCAGCTTTTGTATCCATTGGAACAATTGAACTATTTCCGCTTGTCGCCTTTAGAATCGCTCGCTCAAATTCATCGATTTGCTTACCCTTGTCTGCTTCCTTGAGCATGCCGTTAATCTTGAGTATTCCCTTAATTTTGAACGAGGACTCAATTGCAGCACTTACGCCTTGAAGTAAGGAATCATTAGTCT
>CAVIPP010000066.1:7034-7467 GCA_963644615.1 Oscillospiraceae bacterium | reverse complement strand
TGGTTTTAAAGTATGTATCCCCATTCAGAAAGTCTTCTAAAAATCTAATAGCGAGCTCTATTGCTAAAATATAAATACTAATTGGCATTAAAGAAATTTCTTCTTCGTTAAGAAAATCTTTTGCTTTTGACATATATCCCTCAGTATATGCTTTAAAAATGTTCAAATTTACTTTAAGTAATGATGAATCTTTGCTAGATTGATTGTCTCCAGTAAATAAACTTCTAAGGGCATCACCATAATCGAATAGACAACTTCCAGGCATAATAGTATCTAAATCAACAACGCATTTAATTTTTCCATTATTTTTATCGAATAAAACATTATTAATTTTTGGATCATTATGAACTATTCGTAACGGAATTTTAGAAGAATTTAGATAGTCCATTATTTTTGATATTTTATCTTCACTTTCTTTAATAAAACTAAATTC
>CAVIPP010000066.1:0-7024 GCA_963644615.1 Oscillospiraceae bacterium | reverse complement strand
GGTTGAGTCAAAGTCCGCTAAAAGCTGATGAAATAATCCAAATGCTTCGCCATCGTGATAAACCATTTCTAAATTATCGAGCGACTCATAGCAAACAGTATTGTCGATATACAAAAATAATCGAAAATATGTTCCATTATGATTTAAATAGATTTTTCCTTCTTTTGTTAACACTAGTGACAAGGTTGTGACATTTTTAGCGTCGAGATGTTTTGTAACTAGGTAGATGTTATTCATCAGTCTATCAACATCTTTAAATACATAATGATTTATTTGTTGTAAAAGATAGTCTTCCTTACTTGTTTTAACTAAAAAAGTTTTATTAATTAATCCGTTTCCATATGGAATTATTTCTTCAATCTTTCCATCAATATTAAATTTATTAATGATTTCAATCAATGGTTCTTTCATAAATATTCTTTATAAATAAATATAATATTACATTTTATCTTATTTAGTAAAATATGATGTTCATGATAGTCAAATCATTTAGAAAATAAGTTAGTTTCTTAATTTATTAAGTCTGCTATCTTCTTTTCTTACTTATTTTTGATTAATAAATCTATTAGTGCTCATAATAATTAATTGAAACATAGTGTTTACATATGTAAAATTAAGCCATGAGTTATAAAAATTCATTAATTCTAATTCCTTCATATCAACCAGAGGAAACATTACTTGTTTTATCCAAGGGATTATTTGTTGAAGGCTTCAAAATCGTTATTGTCGATGATGGTAGTGGTCCAACTTATCAAAATATTTTTAATAAATGTAAGGAGTTTGCTACTGTTATTGGCTATGAATCAAATATGGGCAAAGGATATGCTCTAAAATATGGATTCAAATATATAATTGATAATTTTAATGAATATAAAGGTGTTATAACCGCGGATGGTGATGGACAACACAGAATTTTAGATATTGTCAGCGCTAGTGAAAAACTTGATAGCACTAATATGTCTGTCATTGGTGATCGCTCTTTTGATGTTAATGTCCCATTTAAATCAAAAATTGGTAACGATATGTCTCAATTTAGTCAATCTTTAGCCACATATCGCTATCTTCACGACAATCAATGTGGACTTAGAGCCTTCTTAATTAAAGACCTTCCCGAACTTGTTAGGATAGGTGGTAATCGTTATGAATATGAAATGAGAGTAATCACTCATCTACAATATAAAGAAATTCCATATACCACTATGAGGGTTGAAACGATATATGAAGATGGCAATCGTACAACTCATTTCCGACCTATTTTAGATACATTGTTAATTCAATCTTCAATTATGTTATCTGGACTTATCAATATTATTTCTTATGTATTGCAAGCTATCCTTGCCTTCATATTTTTAAATTTTGTTTTTACTAGTGACTTATTAATAATGAAAACTGAATTATCTATTATTGTCTCATTTGCAATATCCTTAATTGCCCACATCGTACTATTAATGATTTTTTATCGACCAAGATACCCACAAAAAACAATACTTAGAACTATCCTTTATCAAGTTTTAATTCTTGTCGCGACATTTATTTCGGTCTGTTTGTTTACTGAATTTTTAGGACTTCACATCTTATTAACATATTTTATTTCTAGCATTCTTATCTTATTACCTTTATTTTATATGATTAAGGGAATAGGTGTGGTCTATGAATCTCAACACGAATAAAAGGAGGAGAATTTATATATGGAAAATTATGAAATAGTTATTGAATCTTGCGCTGAGATTAATAATGAAATTCGAAAGCAATATCACATTTATGAAGATTACATTCATGATATTGTCTATTTAGCTAACGGGAAAGAAATCCTTTCATCAACTGAATGGGATAATTTTACTCCTGATGAATATTTTTCAATGGTCAAAAAGAATCCAGGGAAAATTAAAACTGCTTTTGCAACATATAATGAATTCATTAGAGTTGTTGAACCTATTTTAAAAGAAGGAAAGGATGTTATTATTCCTGTTATTTCTAGTGGAATAAGTGGCACATATCAAGCATTTAAAGGATACGCTGATATGTTATTAGATGATTATCCAGAACGTAAAATTGAAATTATAGATTCATTAAAATATTCATCTGCGATCGGTTTGCTTGCAATTTATATTGCTATTAACCGCGATAATGGAATGTCGTTTGAAGATAATGTTAATTGGGCAAACAAAAATAAATTGTGTCTTCATGAAATTGGTCCAATGGATGATTTAAGATTTTTAGCAAAAAATGGTCGCATCAGTGCTTCAAAAGCATTTTTTGGTCAACTTGTTGGTGTCGAACCTGTCGCTGATTTTACTATTGATGGCAAATCTCAACCACTTGGAACAATAAAAGGTGAAACCGCAGTCTTTGATGCAGTTAAAAAATATTTAAGTCAAACTGCAGTGGACTTAGATAACCAAATTATATTTATTTGCCATTCTCAAAGAAGTGAAAGAGCAAATAAGCTCAAAGACATAGTTCTAAGTTTGTCAACTCCTAAAGCTATTCACATTATTCATGTCGGTGAAAGTTGTGGCCCAAATATTGGCCCTGGTTTGGCGTGTGTTTTTTATCTTGGTGTACCACTTAGTAATGAACGTATTGAAGAAAATGCTGCATTTTTAAAAGCAACCGCTAAATAAATATGACTCCAGAGGAAGTTAAAATTTTAATAATTGTTATTGTTTCTGTTACTATTTTTTTATTAATATCAGGAGCGATATTTACTTATTTTTATACAAATAAAATCGCTAAAAGACTTTATTTAAATCAATGGACTAGACATGGCGATTTTTCTTTTAAAAGAGAATGCAGCGATCCTAGCGTTTCGTTTCATTTAGATATGTATAATCAAGGACTTAAAATTCGTGAAGAGAATTTAAAAGTCATTAAAGAAGTTGATATATATTCAGAAAATTTACATTTATTTGGTGAATATTATGATTTTGGATTTGATAAAGCCACGATTGTTTTGCCTGGAAGAATGGAAACTTGTTATTATGGTGCTTTTTATCTTCCCTCTTTTAAGATGTCTGGCTATAACGTTTTATGTATTGATCCAAGAGCGCACGGTTTAAGTGAAGGTGAATATATATCTTTAGGTAAGCACGAAGCAATAGATACACTATCCTGGGCAAAATTTCTTCATGATAAATTTGGTATTAATCACATTAATTTATTTGGTATTTGTGGTGGCGCTACATGTGCGTGCTATGCTCTAACAAATCCAAATTGTCCTATATATATTGATTCATTTATTTCAGATGGTATGTTTTATTCGTTCTTTGAAATGTATAAAAGACATATAATTGATGAAAAGAAACCAGTCTTTCCAGTATTGCAAGAAGTCTTTCATCTCATCAAAAAGAACAATGATGTAAATCCATATAAAGCCGCTCCAAAAGATATGATTAAGCATATTAAAGTTCCTCTACTAATGATATGCGGCACTTTAGATAAATTTGCCCTTCCTAAATATGCTCAAAAACTATTTGAATTATCAGCAAGTGAAAACAAAAAATTGGTTTATGTTAATAATGCTCGTCATTCTCATGTTCGTTATGATAACCCAAATGTTTACGATGCCTCAATTTTTGATTTTCTTTCCAATCTTAAATAAATCTAAGTATATAAATGACTAGTTATAGCCTTAAGGCTATTTTTCCTTATTTGATTTTCTCACGCATAGGCGTATATAATATAAAGAGTTATTTTCGAGGTAAAAATAATGGTGAAAAAAACATTACTAAAAAATAAAACACTAATCATTGGTTGTGGTAGACTCGGCTCAGCAATTGCTAGCAAGATTTCTAAAGAAGGTAAAAATGTTATTATCATTGATAAAAGCGAGGATGCTTTTGATCTTCTTGAAGAATCTTTCAGTGGCTATACTCAAGTTGGAGATGTTACTGACGTTCAAACCCTTGAAGAAGCCTATATTACTAGCGCTAAAGACATCATAATTACAACCGGTGACGACAATATTAATGTTTTTCTAGCCTATTTAGCCCACGATATATATCAAGTTCCAAATATATATGTTCGTCTCGATGATCCTGAAATAGCTTCAATTCTTGATGGAAAGAAAGTCAATGTCCTACTTCCATTCCAACTTTCACTTGATAAATTTAACTTCATTAGAGGAGGCAAATAAAAATGAAAATTGTTATTTGTGATGGCCACCATGAAGCTGATTACATCATCAAGATGTTTAAAGGTAATCAAAATCAACTAATAATTATTAATTCTGATAAAGATTTTTGTAAATATTTAGCGAAAACTAATCGAGTACCTGTTTTATATGGAAAATCCTTTAAAAAGGAAACGCTTGATATTGCTCATATTGAAAACGCAGATATATTAATATCTTTAAATGAAGTTGATACCGATAATTTTGCAACATGTATTATTGCTAAAAAAATGTTTAATGTTCATAAAGTTATTTGTACTGTTATTAACCCAAAAAACGTTGAATTATATAAAGAACTTGGTGTTGATTCAGTTATTTCTTCTTCTTATTTATTAGGTAATTCAGTTAAATCTGAATCTAGTATTGAATCATTTATTAAAACTATATCTCTCGAAGACGATAAAATTACAATGGTTGAAACAATTGTTAATGAAAATTATTTAATTTCAAGCCGTAAAATCATGGAAATTGACTTTCCTAAATACGCAAATATATCATGTATTTATCGTAAACCTAATGTCATCATTCCTAATGGTCAAACACTCATTCTTCCAAAAGATAAATTAATTGTTGTAACGACTTCTGACAAACAAAAAGCCATTATTGATTGGATTCAAAGAACGAAAACAGAAGAAAATAAATAATGAGAAATGTAGTTTTAACTAAATCAGCATCAGGCTATCGCCTAATATTTGGTTATTTAGGCGTTTTTATTGTTGTTTCTGGCATTATTGCATTACTTCCTCTTGTTGCGTTGATTTTTTATCCTAATGAATCTTCTTCTTTTCTATCTTTTTTACTTCCGGGATTGTCCGCGATTGCAGTGGGTGTAGCTTTATCATTACTAATTCGTAAAAGAGAAAAGGCTCACTTAGAAAAATTTCAAGATTCTATTTTATTAGTGCTCATTTGGATTGTAGCGATTTTAATTAATTCTATTCCATTTACGTTACGAGGACTAACTGTAGATTCTAGTGGAATAAATTTCGATTCATCGATTTCTATGCCGATGAATGACGCTATATTTGAAACCACAAGTGGTTTTGCAACAGTTGGTTTATCACTTTTTGATTTAGAGGAATCTCTACCTGGATATCATTTGTTTACATTATATCGAGCCATATTATTACTTTTTGGTGGAGTTGGTCTTGTCTTAGTGGTTGCTTCTGCGATTAGTGATAAATATGGACTTAGATTATATACCGCTGAAGGACATAATGATAAATTAATGCCAAATCTTGCTAAGTCTGCCAGAATGATTTTACTTATTTATTTAGGATATATTTTACTTGGCACATTATCGTTTTGGCTACTTGGTGGTTTGACATTTTTTGATTCACTGTGTCACTCCATATCAGCGGTCGCTACTGGAGGATTTTCGAGCGTTGATGGTGGTCTACCTGCTATCATTCAAAAATCGTCTTATGTTAATGAACTAGGTCTACATCCTAATGAAGTTGCCATAAATATTACTGCTTGTGTTATGATGGTGCTTGGCGCTACTAACTTTGCTCTTCACTTAATGCTCTTTAAAGGCAAAATTAAAAATGTCATCAAAGATTGTGAAATTAGATTTTTTATAGGCTTAACTATTATTAGTGTTCCTTTATTATTTATATCTATTTGGTTACAACCTGAATTTAATTCTAATCCCGCTTTAGCTTTTAAAGAAGGAGCGTTCTTATATTTTTCTAGTATTACCACGACTGGTTTTGCGACAATTAGCCCTATGGCTTCATTAGGGCAAGCAGCTGTTTTTATTACAGTTGTCTTAATGTGTATTGGTGGTGGAATTGGTTCAACCGCTGGTGCAATCAAGCAATATAGAATCGTTGTTGCTATGAAAGCTTTATATTGGTCAATTCGAGAACGACTTAATCCAAAGAATAAAATATTCCCTCATACTATTTATCGACATGGAGTAAATAAAGAAGTCGATAGTAATGAAACATACGAGGCATTTAGTTATATCATAATTTATTTATTATTCCTTGGACTTGGAGCGTTTTTAATCACTTTATTTGGCATACCTGATGGAATAACTTATGGTGATGCATTGTTTGAATTTGCTAGTGCACTTTCTTCTGCAGGACTTACTATTGGGGTTACTTCACTAGCGTATCAACATTCTGTGGCTATTAACTGGGTGTTAACTATCGGAATGTTCGCAGGTCGTCTTGAAATTGTTATTATTTATTTTGCGTTTTATAGAATAGTTAGAGATTTATTGAGAAAGGAAACTATTTAATATGATTATTGATGAACTTCAAAAAGCTAATATTGAGGCTTTAAAAACTAAAAACAAAGCCGCTAGAGCTGTGCTTTCAGTTGTTATTAATCGCTATAAACTTGAAGCGATTGAGATGAACACAAATGGAAAAGAAATAACTGATAAAGAAATGACTCGTATTATTAGTAAAGTATTAAAAGAACTCGATGAAGAAAAAGAAGGCTATAAAAAAGTAAATCGAATTGATGATGTTAATAATATTGATTTACAAATTGAAGTTATTTCAAAATATCTTCCAAAACTTCTATCTGAAGAAGAAATTCGATTAGAAATATCTAAATTAGAAGATAAATCACTCCCTAATATAATGAAACATTTTAAAACTCATTTTGACGGACAAGTTGATATGGGGTTAGTTAATAAAATTGCTAGAACATTATAATGTTTGAAAATCTTGAGTTAAGTTTGTATAATTTAACTCGCTCTAGGGGTGTAGTTCAATGGTAGAGCATCGGTCTCCAAAACCGCTAATGTGGGTTCAATTCCTATCACCCCTGCCAAGGTTCATGAAATTTCCCCCATAATCTTGCCCGAAACGGGTAAAATGAAATGGAGGATTTTTT
>CAVIPP010000065.1:0-7516 GCA_963644615.1 Oscillospiraceae bacterium | reverse complement strand
ATCTAAAATCTTCACATAATGACATTCTTAACTCTATTAATGAGAAGAAAGAAATTTCGAAAAAGTGTGAAGAAAAACTTCATCATGCATTAAAGGATTTTTTTGAAATAAATAAATAAAATTATGGCCCAAAATTTAAATGTAGCTAAACGAAGAATTTCGTCAATAAATGCAACTAAGAAAATAACGAATGCAATGGAACTTTTTGCGTCTGTTAAACTTTCTAAATATAAATCTCCATTTCTAAAAAATAGAGACTATATAAACGAAATGGAAAATTTAATTAATTTACTTTTTAAGCATAAATCAAATAATGAAGATTGCCTTTATCAATTAGAAAATAGTGCTAACAAAGATTTATATGTTGTTATCACTTCTAATCTAGGACTATGTGCTTCGTTTAATAATGATATATTTAAATTTGTTGAAGAAAATGTAACTAGTGAAAGTTCAGACCTTCTTATTATTGGTCAAAAAGGACACGCTCACTATTTAAAAGAAAAATATAATCTTTTATTAGACTATGTCTCACTAAACGAAAAAATTGTTTATGAAGATATTTCAAAATTTTCCCGGTATTTAACAAATTTATTTATTAATGGAAAATATAAAAATATAAATTTAGTCTATACCCACTACGTGAATTCTATTAAATTTGTACCTTCTACATTTAAGCTCTTTCCATTAAGTAATGAAATTCAATCTAGTGCAGATATAGGTTATGAACCAATCTTTGATCCTAACGTCAAGACCTTGATTGAAGATATTGTTCCAATTTATATTAACGCTGTTATTTATAGCAAAATTGTTGAGTCAACTGTTTGCGAACAAGCATCACGAAGAAACGCTATGGATAACGCTAATGAAAATGCTGATGAATTAATCAACAAATTAACAATTGAATATAACAAAGCTAGACAAGCGGCTATCACTCAAGAGATTAGTGAGGTTGTTTCTGGCTCAACTAATAAATAAGGAGGTCCTTATGAAAAAAGAAAATATTGGTAAAATCGTTCAAGCTGTCGGCCCAATTATTGATGTTCGTTTTGAAGAAAATAATCTTCCTGAACTTTTATCAGCTTTATTTGTAAAAGTTGATGGAAATAAAACATTAACATTAGAAGTTGAACAACATATTGGCGATGATTTAGTTAGATGTGTCGCTATGGGTCCAACTGAAGGAATACTTAGAGGACTTGATGTTATCGATAGTGGTAAACCAATCTGTGTTCCAGTCGGCGAAGTAACGCTTGGGCGTATGTTTAATGTTTTAGGTGAAACAATTGATAATCTTGGGGATGTTAAAACAGATAAATACGTTCCAATTCATAAAAAAGCTCCATCATTTGAAGATCAAAATGTCTCGACAGAAATGCTTGAGACAGGTATTAAAGTTATCGATCTTCTTTGCCCATACATGAAAGGTGGTAAAGTTGGATTATTTGGTGGTGCAGGTGTTGGAAAAACTGTTTTAATTCAAGAATTAATTCATAATATCGCTACTGAGCAACATGGTATATCTGTTTTTGCTGGAATTGGTGAAAGATCAAGGGAAGGCAATGACTTATATCATGAAATGAAGCATAGTGGTGTTCTTGAAAAGACCGCTCTTGTATTTGGACAAATGAACGAACCTCCAGGTGCCAGAATGCGAGTTGGTTTAAGTGCCTTAACAATGGCGGAATATTTCCGTGATGAAAAACATCAAGACGTATTACTTTTTATTGATAATATTTTTAGATTTTCTCAAGCCGGTAGTGAAGTTTCTGCTCTTTTAGGTAGAATGCCTTCCGCGGTTGGCTATCAACCAACACTTGCGACTGAAATGGGTCAACTTCAAGAAAGAATTACTTCCACAAAAGATGGTTCTATCACATCAATTCAAGCCATCTATGTTCCTGCAGATGACTTGACCGATCCTGCTCCTGCGACAACATTTTCTCATCTAGACGCTAAAACGGTTCTCGATAGAAATACCGCAGCGCTAGGTATATATCCAGCTGTCGACCCTCTTGATTCATCAAGCAACATTCTCGATCCAAGAATTGTTGGTGAAGAACATTATAATGTTGCGCGTGAAGTTCAAAAGATTTTACAACGTTATAAAGAACTTCAAGATATTATTGCTATTTTAGGTATGGACGAACTTTCTAGTGAAGACAAAATTATTGTTGGTCGTGCTCGTCGAATTAGAAACTTTTTATCTCAACCATTTTTTGTTGCCGAAGGCTTTAATGGCTTTAAAGGAAAATATGTTTCAGTCAAAGATACAGTTCGTTCATTTAAAGCGATTCTTGAAGGAAAATATGACCATTATCCAGAAAGTGCCTTTTTATATGCTGGCACTATCGAAGATGTTGAAAAGAAAATTGAGGAAAATAAATAATGTCTTTTCATTTAGTTATTATTTCGCCTAAAGGCGTTTATCTTGATGATAATGTCGATTCTTTAAGCGTTAAATTAACTAGTGGATACCGCACAATTTTAAGTGGCCACACTCCTCTTATTGGCGCGCTTGATTACGCTCCGATGCATATAGTTAAAGAAAATATAACAACTTATTATTCGCTTAATGGTGGTGCGCTTAATGTTACTAAAGACAAAGTCGTGTTAATTGTAAATTCGATTGAAAGCAAGGATGAAATTGATATTCTTAGAGCTGAAAACGCTAAAAAGCGAGCGATGGATAGACTTGCAAGTAAAGATCCTAATATTGATATTAAACGTGCTGAAGCAGCGCTATATCGCGCAATTAGTAGAATAAAAACTTACGAAACTAACTAAACAAAAATGATTTAGGCGTCATTTGACGCCTTTAATTTTTTCCATAAATAGAAAGAACGCAATTATTGTTTTAGCGTCTTTTATTTTTCCATCTAGTATTAGTTTTTTAACTTCATCTATTGTTTTGTAAGTTAATTCAAGTTCTTCATCTTTATCTAAGTGAGCTTCTACTTTAATTAAATCTTCTGCATAATATAAATCGATAATTTCATCAACGTAGGCAACACTAGGATATAAGCTACCTAGATAAGTTAATTTATTTGCTTTATAACCTGTTTCTTCCATTAATTCTCTACTCGCGGTTATTTTACTATCTTCATTTTCTTCACATTTCCCTGCTGGGATTTCTAAAATTACTTCATCGTATGGATAACGATATTGTTTTTCTAATATTATTTTTCCATCGACTAAAGTAATAATTGCTGCGCCTTTATTTTTTCGAATGATTTCTCTAATAGAGTTAACTCCATTAGGACAAATTACATCATCTTTATATAATGAAAGAATCTTTCCTTTATAAATTAGTTCGCTTTTTAATGTTTTTTCTTTTTTGTTCATTTTTGGCTTAATTCCAAAGTGTGTCTAATTTCATCGATATTGGTTGCAACATGATTAAATACTTCTTTTCCATCCATTCTAACGTACATAAGTGGTTCAATTTCCTCTATAACTAATAAGTTTTTAACATTTTCTAAATCTTCATCAGTAAGTAAAGAAAGTTCAACAATCAATAATTCTTTTTTAAATTGATTAACTTCTTCTTTTAACATTGAATTATAGTATTCTGAGTATTTTTTATTTGAACGATCGTAAAATAAGACACAACTCTTTTCATGAGTTGATAAATATGAGTCTAAAACTGAATATTTTGAAATAGAATAAACATTACTTTCATAAAGTTTTTCTTTCATTGCAGTTGTAAACATATTTAGATTTGAGATTCTCGAATTTGATATTTGGTAACTACCAACTCCATCACCAAAAATATATATGCCAGGTGTATATGAAAGACCATTAAAGTAATCTGAATAATTATTATATAGTTTCTCAAAGTCTTCTTGTTGCTTATCAGCGTTCATTTTGTACACTAATTGGTTAGAGTTTTTTATATAATCAACCATGATAGGTTCAAATTCTTGGCATGAACTACATGTTGTGGACGATAAATAAAAGATAAATTCACTATTTGAAGTTATAAGATTATCTAACATTTCATAATCTACATATCGATAGGCATTATTAGAATTAATTTCTCCAAAGGCAATATCACCATTTTTGAATGCAACAACATTCCCTACATAAGAAAAGCACCCACTTATAAGTAGCGGGCAAATACTTATAAACAATAATACTCTTTTATGTTTCATGGCCTCATTATAGCATATTGATTTTTTATGATATAATAAAAATAATTAGGAGGATTCGTATGAATATATGGCATCGTGCTGACCCAAGCCGCATAACGCCAGAAAACTTTTTGGCGTGTATTGAAATTTCAAAAGGTTCGAAAAATAAATATGAACTCGACAAATATTCTGGTGGCTTAATTTTAGATCGAGTTTTATACACATCTACGCATTATCCACAGAATTATGGTTTTATACCACGCACTCTTGCAGGTGATGGTGATCCTCTTGATGTCTTAGTTATTTGTTCAGAGTCTATTGTTCCTCTAGCAATGGTTGAATGTTATCCAATCGGAATGCTTGAAATGATAGATTCAGGAGACGTAGATACAAAAATTATCGCTATTGCTAAAAATGATCCTGTCTTTAATTCCTTCCAAGATATTAAGCAAGTCCCAGAACATATTCTTCAGGAAATAAAACACTTCTTTGTTGTCTATAAACAACTTGAAGGAAAAGAGACTGTTGTCAACAATATTCGCGGTAAGTCTCTGGCAATACAAACTATTAAAGAAGCTATTGAAAATTATAATAATAACTTCCCAGATAAAAACTTCGATTACCGAGTTAAAGAAAAAAGAAATAGTTAAATAAATTAACAATTTATATTATAAATATAATTCAATTACTTCTTGAGGAGTAAACCCCTTTTCGTAGCATTCAACAAACCAATGTGCAAAATCATCTTTAGATGCATTTTTGAGTCGTATAAAATAACCGAGAAGATTGCCACACGAAGAAGCGATTTCTGCTAATTTAAATGTAAATTCTCTCCATTTTTTCTTATCGATATAAGCATAAAATTCATCCACTCCATGAAGAGTAGTGATTATTTTATAGTCGTTTTTATTTTTGATAATGCTTATCGTGTCATCGTCATTTATAGCGAGTAATTGATTCTCAATACTTGGGATCTGATATGGAATTTCCAATTTTAAGTGAAATTTATGATAAGCTTCAAAAAAACGTTCCTTCTCACTACAAGGTATAATAACAGCGACAACTTCTGGTTTATTTACTTTTTCCATTTTATTTTTATTCCTTTTCATTCATATTTTTGCTTTTGAGCAGATGTAGACTATTTCAGATTCGAATTTATTAATTTCACATCTGAAACTTATTTTATCAGCGTAAATATAATTGTTAGAAAATTCAAAACATATTCTTTTATTAGGAAGAATTTTAATGCTTGTTTCTGTTAAAGCATTTATGAGTAAGTATTTAATGGTATCTATACTTATATTTGTATCGATTCCACCTATAAAATCTAGTTTTATCATTCGAAAACAATCGCTAGTGATTCTTAGAGTAATTTGATCTTTAGATAGATTGTATTGGATTTTTTCAATTCGACTTTCATCAAAATGACGAACATATAATAAGAAATCAATAATATCTGTGTCACATTTAAGAAAATTTGAGTTTCGATATTTATGATAATAATCTAATAGTTCTTTCTTTTTTGTGATGCAGTAATCCTTTATTAATTCTAGATTATTGATATTATCAATAAAATAATCATAGCCTTCAAAATTATCTTTTTTAATCCAGGTATCGTCACATCTATCTACTAGATTACGGATAAATACTTGTTGATCGCTTTCTAGTAGTGGAAATTCATCACTACCACATATTCTTTCTATTTCATTATCTTTGCTAATAACGTAATAATAAAGACTGTTATTGGTGTATTCAATTGCAAATGCAATTGTTTCATACGGTTTTTTGTACTTTGAGGTATTAACTATTACTCTCATTTACTTTCTCCTAACCACAATGAGAAAATAAAATTCCCATCTTAGCGATGGGATTATTAAGTAAGTCTAGCCCATCGCACAAGCTTTAGCACCTTATTAAATTAATAGGTTGCTGGTGGGTCATGGGGCTTGTCCCTCGCCACTCTCTTTATGGATGACACTATTATAAACGATAGCAAAAAATTATTCATCATTTTTTATTAGTGACAAAAATTAACCATTATGTACACCCTTTTTAATAAGACATTTCAATTTGTTGGCTTTTTCTTGAAAGAAGAATATCAATTAAATAAAATTTAATAGTCATGAAGAAATATGAGTTATATTTATTTGATTTTGATGGAACATTATTCGACACATTTCCAGCATTAGATTATGTTTTTAAAACATCATTTAAGAGAGTCGGAATTGAGGTCAGTGATGATATGATTCCTTATCTTAGTCGAGTTCCTTTAAAAGAATCTTATGTTAAGCTTGGCGCTCCAACTGACGCAAAAAGTGTCAAACTATTTGTTGATTCAATCAATGAATTACTCGATAGTGAACAATCAATTAAATTAACTAAGCCATTTTTAGAAACATTCAAATTATTTGATTACATTAAAAAGAACAATCTTAAAATAGGTGTTGTTACATCTAATAATTCGGGACATGTTAAAGATGTTTTAACCCATTTTGGTATATCTAGTGACGATTTTATAAGCATTATTGGTAATGAAGAAAGTGTCAAAATTAAACCAGATCCCACTCCATTATTATTAGCAATTAAAGAAGCGAATTATTTGTCAAAAAAAGATAAGGTTGTTTACATCGGTGATTCAATCAATGATTATTATTGTGGAATAAATGCAGGAGTGGACTCTATCTTCTTAGACCGCGATAATTTAGTGAAAGACAATATTGTTAAAATTAATCATCTCATGGAGCTTTTTGAATGATTCATATTATTTTATATCACCCTGGTATTCCTCAAAATACTGGCAATATTTTAAGAACCGCTATGGCCACTAATTCGAAAGTTCACATTATTGGTCCTCTTCCATTTACGATTGACGATAAATCACTTAAAAGAGCCGGCATGGATTATTTAAAAGACGTCAAATTTGATTATTACGATTCATATGAATCGTTTTTAGAGGAATTTTCTGATAAAACAATTTATTACATCACAAAATATGGCGAAGACGTTTACTCAAATGTCGATTTTTCTAATCAAAGCGAAGACGACTATATTATGTTTGGTAATGAATCTAATGGTATCGATAAAGATATTCTTTCTAAGCATAAAGACACAACATTACGAATTCCAATGATATCAACGGCGAGAAGTTTGAATTTAGCCAATTCAGTTGCGATTGTTGTCTATGAAATTCTTCGTCAGAAAAAATTTGTTGGTTTAGCCACTAAAGACATGATTAAAAAGTATGAGATTTAATTATCTCTCATAGCTTTTTAAATAATTGTTTTGTTTCTTCTCTTACATTATTTATTTTTATTGTTGAATAATTTTTTAAAATTGCTTCACCAAGTGTGTGTCCTCGACGGACGTTTTTCTTTTTGGTATAGATA
>CAVIPP010000064.1:0-7645 GCA_963644615.1 Oscillospiraceae bacterium | reverse complement strand
TTCAATAAATGAGTTGTTTATAATTTAGTTTGTTTGTAATTTTAAATATAATAACATCATGCAACCAATAAAAATTATTGAATTAAAAGAATCTATCTTTGAAGACAATAACAAAGACGCTTTGTTACTTAACAAAGATTTACTCGTTAATAAAACATTCTTAGTTAATGTCATGTCTTCTCCCGGAAGTGGAAAAACTACTTTATTAAAGGCGTTACTAACTGAATTGAAAAATAAATATAAGTTGGGTGTTATGGAAGCAGATATTGATGGTGATGTCGACGCATATGAAATCCAAAAAATTGGTGTTAAATCAATTCAATTACATACGGGTGGAATGTGTCATTTGGACGCTGACATGACTAGACAAGGTTTAAAAGAAATCGATTATAAAAATTTAGATTGTGTATTTCTTGAAAATATTGGTAACCTCGTATGCCCTATCGAATTTGCGACAGGAGCAAATCTTAATTTAGTTATACTTTCAATTCCGGAAGGCGATGATAAACCTCTTAAATACCCGCTGATGTTTAAAAGTGTTGATCTTGTCATCTTTAATAAAATAGACACAATTAATTATTTCGATTTTGATATTGAAAAATGTAAAAAGATAATAAAAGAAATGAATCCAAACTGCGATATTTTTTCTGTCAGTGCTTTGACAGGTGAAGGTATTAAATCACTATCGGAATATTTTAATAAAATATTAGAAGAGTATATCCATGACTAAAAACGTAAAAACAATTCGAATAAATGAAGACATCTTTGCTAATAACATTAAAGAGGCAAATGAAATAAGAAAACTCCTTAAGGAAAACAATATTTTACTTATTAATGTTATGTCATCTCCTGGAAGTGGAAAAACAACCTTATTGTCCGCTTTGATTAATAGTCTTAAAAATGATTATCGAATATTAGAAATGGATGTTGATATTGCTAGTAATATTGATGCTTTAAAAGTTAGTGAAGCAAGTGGAATTTCAACAATTCAAATTAATAATGGTGGCTTATGTCATATTGATGCAGATATGCTTAAAAGAGTCTTGATGACAATAGATTTAACAAAATATGACATTATTTTTTTAGAAAATATTGGTAACTTAGTTTGTCCGGCAGAATTCGATGTTGGTGCGAATATAAATATGATGCTTTTATCAGTCCCTGAAGGGGACGATAAACCACTTAAATATCCATTGATGTTTAAGGTGAGTGATATAGTCGTTATTACCAAAGTTGATACGTTACCTATCTTTAATTTTGATACAAAAAAATGCGAAAGTTATATATATAATTTAAATAAAAATGCTACAATTCTCTATACGAGTGTAAAATCTGATATGGGTATAACCCATCTTAAAGAATGGATCGTTTCTAAATATACTAACATAAGGGAGAACTAATTATGCCAGAATTAAGCGATAAAATTGAATTAACACGTAAGGGCGATAAAAATCCTAGTGAAAAGGTTTTGAAATTAGGACAAAAAATTACTGATGTTATTCCTCACAAGCTCAAAGGTGTGACAACTGATGATGCTGAATATTGGGGTTTAGCTAACATCGTTACAGATGAAATGGCTGACATCGGCTTAAAGATGAAACTTCGTACACCTTATACACTTGAACAATTAGTGAAGATGTGCAAAGTAAAAAAAGAAGACATTCCTCATTTTGAAGAAGTTTTAGTCAAGATGTCTTATTTAGGAATTCTTGAATATGATTATGGTTATCATTATGACCACAACGGTAAAACCGCTCCAAATAGTGAAAGAAGATACATTCTTCCTATGTTTGTTCCAGGTAGTGCTGAACTTGTTAATATGGAAGAAGTAAATGAGAATGGTAAATTAGTTAACAAACGTATTGACGAACATCCAGAAGTCGCACCATTTTTTGAAAGAATGACATTTGTTCCACTAGCGGGAATTACTCAATTACTTGGTCCTGGTGGAAATGGTGTTGGAATGCATGTTATTCCAGTTGAAAAAGCTATCGATGCTTGTCAAACTTCTGTTGATTTAGAACATTTATCATATTGGTTAAAGAAATATGAAGGCCACATCGGTGTTGGCCAATGTTCATGCCGTGCTTCTAGAGCAAAATTAGAAGAAGGTTGTGCTGATGATCAATTTAATTGGTGTATCGGTGTTGGTGATTTTGCTGATTATTGTCGTGAAACTGGCAAAGGTCATGACATTTCTTATGAAGAAGCAATGCGAATTTTAAAGAATGCTGAAGACAATGGTTTCGTCCATCAAATTACTAACATTGACGGCGAAAATAAAATCTTTGGTATTTGCAACTGTAACGTCAATATTTGTAATGCTTTAAGAACTTCACAATTATTTAATACTCCAAACCTTTCAAAATCTGCATACACTGCGAAAGTCGATAAAGATAAATGCGTTGCCTGTGGTCGATGTGTTGAATATTGTCCAGCGGGTGCTCTTAAACTTGGTCAAAAACTTTGTGATAAGAACGGAAACGAAATCAAATATCCACGTCAAGTCTTACCAGATAACATTAAATGGTCTGAAGCAATGTGGAACGAAAATTATCGTGACGACGCTAGAATTAATACTCATGCGACTGGTACTAGCCCATGTAAATCAGCTTGCCCTGCTCACATTGCGGTTCAAGGTTATTTAAAAATGGCTAAAGAAGGTAGATATGCTGATGCCTTAGCCTTAATTAAAAAGCAAAATCCTTTCCCTGCTGTATGTGGCCGAGTTTGTAATAAACGTTGTGAAGATGCGTGTACCAGAGGAACAATTGATGCACCTGTAAGCATTGATGCTGTTAAGAAATTTGTTGCAGATTTAGAACTAAAACAAGAAAAACGTTATATTCCACCTGTAGTTATAGCTTCCAATATTCACACTCATTGGGAACAAAAGATAGCTATTATTGGTGGTGGTCCAGCTGGTTTAACTTGTGCTTATTATTTAGCAACTATGGGATATAAACCAACAGTTTTTGAGAAAAATGAAAAAGCTGGTGGTATGTTAATGTATGGTATTCCAAGCTATAAACTTGAAAAGAATGTCGTCGATGCTGAAATTGACGTTTTAAAACAACTTGGTGTTGAAATCAAATGTGGTGTCGAAGTTGGTAAAGACGTTACGATTGATGAACTTAAGAAACAAGGATATCAAGCCTTCTATATTGCGATTGGCTGTCAAGGTAGTCGTAAATTAGGAGTTGATGGAGAAGACGCTCATAATATCATCAGTGCTGTCGATTTCCTTAGAGACGCTCTTGGAAAACAAGAAACAAAACTTGATGGTGATGTAGTTGTTATCGGTGGTGGTAATGTCGCTGTTGACTGTGCTCGTACTTCTCATAGATTAACCACTCACAAAGTTAGCATGTTCTCACTTGAAGATAGAGATCATATGCCTGCTACTAATGAAGAAGTTAAAGAAACTCTTGAAGAAGGAATTGAAGTTAATAATGGCTGGGGTCCAAAAGAAATTCTTAAAGATGACAAAGGTAATGTTAAAGCAGTTGTCTTTAAAAAATGTTTAAGGACCATTGATCCAGAAACTCATAGATTCTCCCCACTTTATGATGAAAATGAAACTATGACCGTTAATGCAAAACACGTTGTTCTTGCTATTGGTCAAGCTATTGAATGGGGTAATTTACTTAAAGGTACAAAAGTAGAATTAAGAAAGAATGGCGCTCCACTTGCGGATAACGAAACTTATCAAACAGGAGATGACGATATATTTGTCGGTGGTGATGTTTATACTGGTCCAAGATTTGCTATTGACGCCATTGCAGCTGGTAAGATTGCTGCTGAATCTCTTCATAGAAGAGTTCACGCTCACGCATCAATGACTATCGGACGTAATAAATGGCAATTCATTTCTCTTGATAAAGAAAATATCAAGATTGGTAGTTATGATACAGCTGGTCGACAAGAAGCCGGAATGGATGAAACTATTGATTATAAGCATTCCTTTAAAGACGCTCACAAAACACTCAGCGAGGAACAAGTTAAGATTGAAACTAGTAGATGCTTAGGTTGTGGAATGTCTATTGTTGATCCTAATAGATGTATTGGTTGTGGTGTTTGTACAACAAAGTGTGAATTTGACGCAATCCATTTAGAAAGAACTCATCCACAAAACACTCACATGATTAAATCTGAGCAAAAGATTAGTGGACTTCTTAAATACGGTATTAAGCGTTCAGCTCGTATTCTTTTCAAAAAGAAAACTCCTGAAGAAAAAGCTGCTATTAAATACATTAAAGAATACAAGAAAAATAAAAAGGCGGCTAAAAGAGCGTAATATATGCACGAACTTAGTGTCGTCTTTCACATCGCTCAATTAGTTGAAGATGTTGCTAAAAAAAATAATGTTTCAAAAGTAAAAAAAGTTATTTTGGAAGTTGGCGAGGTTTCCCTTATTGTTCATCCTTATTTACAGGATTGTTGGAAATGGAAATCTTCTAAATCTGAAATACTTAATGGCTGCACTCTTGAAGCTATTACAATTAAAGCAATAACTCATTGCAATGATTGTGGAACAAATTATTCTACGACAAAATATGGTAAAACATGCCCACATTGTGGATCTGAAAATACATATTTAATTCAAGGTGATGAGACTAAAATCAAAGAGATTGTTGTCGAAGACAATAATTCTCAAAACAAATAAAGTTTATTAATACCCATATTTTCTATGGGTTTTAATTTATAAACAAGGAGAAAACTATGAACAATAAAAAATTAATTACATTCCCTCTCCTACTATCGTTTATGTTAGCCTCTTGTGGCACAACATATAATTATGTAGATCATTTGGATGATTATATTTATGCGATGCAATTTCATGAAAATTTCAATATCTTGCAATTAACAGATATCCATTGGAATTATGATTCATCTACTTTGGCTTCAAGAACTTATCTAAAGAAAGTTATAAAAGAATGTGATAGACACATCAAAGAAAGCCAAGGAGAGAACGCTAAAATTGACTTAATTGAATTAACAGGCGATCAATTTATGCTCGCTAATACGTATCACGTTCATACATTTTTAGCTTTCTTTGAAGAAATGGCTAATGAATATGGATTTAAGTACGCACCTATATGGGGCAATCACGATAGACATAGTCTATATAATCCTAATTGGCTTAAACAACAATTTCTTAATTCACCACACTGTGTTTATATAGAACAAGATGATGATTTATATGGAAGAAGTAATTTTGTTATTAATTTGACAAGTGATGGTAATAAAGATAGTCAATGTAAGTGGCAAATAGCTAATCTTGATTCAGGGGCGTCTTTTTCTGAAACAGCAATCTCAGCATTTAGAGATTATGATTATATTCGTGATGATCAAGTTGATTGGTGGCTAAAAGAACATGAGAAAGTAGGAAATAATGTTCCAACAATTGCCTATTATCACATTCCTCAACAAGATAATCTTGAAGCATATAATAAAATCATGAATGAAGGCGCTACATACAAAAATAAATTCTTTAAATTAGAGAACTTTGGCGATAATGGAAATGAACAATATGCTTCTAAATTTATTAGTGTGGGACGAGAAAACAATTTAAAGGCAGCATTTATGGGCCATGCTCATAATATTGACTGGACAGTCGATTATGATGGAGTGGTTATTGGATTAGGTGTAAAAACTGGTTCTGAATTATATTTTGCCCATATTGATCCAACTGATGAAAATGAAAAAGTACAAAGAGGACTTGCCTCGACTGGTTTAAGCGAAAAATTTGATTTGATTGGTGCCTCTTTAGTCACAATTAAGGATGAAAATAATTTTGATTTAGAGCATGTTTATTATAACGAAAGGGAAACGAATGATTTTGTTCGTTGGGTGAAATGGTAATATGAAAAAGTTTTTTGATAAATCAAATTTCATCTTTGCACAAATGGACAAAAAGCAAAGAAGAACATCATTAGTTATTTCCTTACTTATTATTTTCTTCTTCATTAGCTCCGCGTTTACTTTTTTAAATGCGTTCTATGGTTTTATTGAAGCTATTGGAGCAGCGACATGTAAATCATTTGATGTCTGTGTTAGGGATTTTATAAGAAATCTACCTCTAATAATTGTCTGTTTAATGAATATTTGGATGCTTTTATTATTACAGTCGTTATTTAGAAATGTTAATGCGACTAAATTAAAAAAATCTCTTTTAAAAGATTCTATATGTTTAATTGCTTTTGGTGGATTTAATATTGTTTATATATTAAGTGGATTAATTAGTGGAACTTATCTTTCTATTGTTGAAGGTTCTCCAAGTTATCTATTTCCTTTAGATGCATTATTAGTTTCTCTCTTTTTTGTTGTTGTTGGAGTAGCACTCCTAGTTTATGAGAAAAAATATATGGATAAATATCCACTTCCATTAGTGTCTCATGGCAATATTGTCACTAAAAATAGGGGTACGTACGCTACATTTGTGTCATTTTGGCTCTTATTCGCACTCTTTGGATTCTCCGCTGGCGTTTATTCTATATTCATTTATGATTTTGCTCATGAGCATGTCTTTTTTGGCATAGCAACGATTTACGCATATTTATTAATTCCTTTATTTATTGGCTTTTGGGAATTTTATTTTAATGTATTAAACGAAGACAAAAAGAAAGAATTTCTATTCCCTATTTCAATATTAGGAATTTCACTATCTCTTCTTTCGCTCATTTTATACATAGTCTCTTTATCGATTGATAGAGACGCTCCTAGCAATGCTGGATTTGGAATGTTTCCTGTTGCGTTTGCCGCTAGTGTTAACCTTGCAACATTATTAATGATTATTGTTCCTTTTGTTGTTTCAGTTGTTGCTCTTATTAAATCTTTTCTAGTTAGAAAAAACTAACTTAAAAATATTATTTTTTTTAGTAAACAACATATTTTTATAGTGCTATAATTCAGCCTAATTATGACAGTTGAAATTATTGTTCAAATAGTCTTGTTAGGTATTGGTCTATCTATGGATGCCTTTTCAGTCGCATTAACAGATGGGCTTACTTATATTGATATTGATAAAAAGAAATCGTTTTTTATTGCAGGTGTATTTGGCTTTATGCAGGCGCTTATGCCTTTAATTGGTTTCTTTTTGGTCGAACTAGTTAATATTATATTTGGCGAAACCTTAGGAGAAAAAGCATTAGAAATCACATCTTTAGTAGTTGTGTGGGTTGCTTTTGCTTTACTACTTTATATTGGTGGTAAGATGCTAATTGAATCAATAATTAATCTTAAGAAAAAAGATGATATTAAAGAAGTTAAATATTTTTCTGTTAAAGAAGTTATTATTTATGGAGTTGCAACTTCGATTGACGCTATGGCGGCTGGAGTAACGATGCACGCTGGATTATCTACTGTTTCAACTGTCTGGCTCCATGTTGTCATTATTATGACTTTAACCTTCTTAGTTTCTTTGGCGGGACTTTTTTTAGGCAAATACATAATGAAATTATTAAAAGGAAAATATGAAATTTCAGGTATTGTTGGAGGAGTTATTTTGATTCTTCTTGCAGTGTGGGTGGTTTGTTCTCATTATTTTGGAATATAAAGTTTAATTGTTTTCCTTGTTAGTTAGGCTTTTTGAGTCGTACCCCAAAATCTGGACAACAGAAAGGAGTACATATTTCTATGAAAT
>CAVIPP010000063.1:0-7697 GCA_963644615.1 Oscillospiraceae bacterium | reverse complement strand
GTTAACAGCCGATTGCTCTACCGACTGAGCTAGGTAGGCATACGTTATAAAACGCATTTAGAATAATAACAAAAGCATCAATCAAAAACAACTAAAAGAAATAAGAAAATAGAAAAACAGGTATAAGTTATTTAATAAAAAGGGAATTTATCAAATAGAAAATATTATTTTTCATATCGATTTAAAGCTTTGATATTATTCAAATATTAACTAAAAAACTTCACTATTGGATTTAGGTGTTAAAAAATAAAATTATTAGTAAATTGATATTATTTTAGTTGCTTAGCGATGTTATCTAGTAAATCTTGAACAGTGACGATATTAGTCATATCAACATCATCGAAATGAACACCATATTCTTCTTCAAGTTGTAAAAGAAGTTCAACAATGTCCAATGAATCTAAGCCTAGTTCCTTAAATTTGAGATTTGTATCTAACTTATCAGTGTGTACGACTTCTGCTAATTTATGCTTAATTTCTTCAATTTTATCCATGGTTATTTACCTCTATTGCGGTAATTTTAACACAAAAACATGTTTGATATTAAATAAATCTATTCATTGAAAATAACTAATATAGATATCTTCAAAGAAGAGACTTATTGCCTCCTCTTTTTTTGGTTATTCGACATTTGGTTTGAAAATTGTTTTATTGGTCTCTGCTGTCGAAGCACTATCAGTTGCTTGCGTTGTATCGGTTTCAGTTTTTTCAGTTACAGCAGCTTCTGCTCTATCACTAACCGTCTTACTGATAGATGTAAATGCAGCAGTCATTGCGGCAAGAACAACACCAAAAATAGAAATGGTGAGAATGATACCAAGTAAATTACCTTTAATTTCTGACATATTAACCTCCTTTCTAGCCTATATAGCCAATCATTACACTACGAACTATCGAAATTTCTAAATGATCCTTTGGAATAATATAAGGCTCATAATCTCGATAAATACGATATTCAAATAATGATCCAAACATTGGAGTGGTATCTCCAACTGGTTCAATTTGAGCTTGCGCTTCATTTTCAACTAAGCGGATAACATCATCACTAATTGCGCCGTTTTTAGATATCGATTGACCGACTGTCACACTGACAGCGTCTAAATTTGTATATATTATTTGGATTGAAAGTATGTCACCGGCTAAAACAAATAGTTGGACGATAAATATGAGAGATAATAGAAATCCTAATTTATAAGCCATAAAGCATTTCTCCTATAACTTGAACAACACCGATAGTAATCATGACTATTAATAAACCAGATCCAATAAGCGGAAACATTGTTGTCTTTGTTAATTTCTTTTCTTTTTTTAAAAATTCATTGTTATATATTTCATTGCTCAACTTATTAAAGATGAGTTCAAATTGTCTTAAGTAAGAAGAATCGTTACCTTCGTCTACCATTTGAAAAATGCTTATAAAAAGTTGCTCAATTATTAATTCATCAAAATTATGGGCAAAATTTATAAATGGCTGAACAGTTTTATCTTCGTCGATTTGATGGAGAAGAAATAATAATTTCTCATGTAAATATGGATTAGCGAAATCGCTCACTTCTTTTATAGAAGCATACACATTTAACCCATTTTTTAAATAAACTTTGAAAAAGGTAATAATATTCATCAAATCACGTAAATTATTTTCTTTATGAATGCTTTCTAAACTTTGATATCTTGATAAATATAAATAATTGAAAAGTAGTATTCCAACTGCCACAAAAACAATAGCAATATATTTTTTAGTAAATAAAACTACAGCAAAGCCAATGGCAATAATAACCAAATTGATAAGTATTAAGAGAGTAATTTCTTTTCGATAACTTAAACCAAGATTGATGATTCTATTCTTAATTTTCTTCATCAAATTTTATCCTCCTTAACATAGATATTCGTAAACCTATTTATGAAGATGTGGATCGATAATAAAATGAGCAAATAGAAAACCACTAATATGATTAAAAAGATTAATGATTTAAGCATAATGATATAAAAATCACTAATCATAAATCTCATAAATAGCAAGACAACAATCGAAAGAACCCAAAGAATAATAAATTCCATTAAGGATCTCTTCGATGAAGAATTTGATTTATTAAGCGTCTCTTCGATTCGAGTCGATTCAAGCATTAATGAGTCTGACATCGATAGTAAAGAACCACCTTGATCTAAATAGAGTTTAATGACATCAATAAACATCTTATAAATAGCTAAATTAAAATATTTTCTTAAATATTCCATCTTATCTAATGTGTCCATATCTCCTATTTCATCGAGTACATTTTTAAATTCACCTTTCGAAGAAGAAATTGCACTTATATAAGATTCATCAAGAGAGTCCTTAACGCTCATAGAGATGAGAAAAGAATTAATGAAATGATAACAATAATGGATTCTTTCATTTTTAAGCTTGAATTGTTTTATTTTCTTATTTGCGATTAAAAAATAATAAAGTAGATAAATCGCAAATACTCCAATGCATATATATAGATTATTGCTTGCAATAAATGTTGTAGCGGCAATAATAAGAGAAACAATTAATGCATATAAAAACGATTTATTCATAAGAACCCCTATAAACAATTTTTAATTTTGAACCTTCGCTAACTGCGATTGATTCAATATAGCGAATAACTTCGCCTTTTTTAGAAAGATGATGATTTAAAAAGATATAACAAGGAATGTGTTTTAAAACGTCATCAACAATGTCGTTGAATGGTTGAGTTGAATCGCTCATTTCCACCATTTTGGCAATACGGTGTGGGATAGATAATACATCTTCAGAGTGAAGAGTCGTTATAATTGGATGACCAGTTAAGACACTAGAAAACACTTCATTCATTTCTTTGCCTCTACTTTCAGCGACAACAAGCCAATCAGGATTATTTCTTAAAGCGTTTCGAATTAGTTCAGAAAATGAACCTTCTGGAATTTTTTCATTAACCTGCCAAGTTGTAATATCAAGTTTTTCATTAAAACGGACAAATTCTAATTCTTGAATATTATCGATAATGATAATTCTGGAATTATCTTTTAAAGATTGTAATAAATATTTCTGAAGTTCGGTTTTGCCACTTCCTGTCGGGCCAGATATCACAATTGATTTATGATTATTCAAATATTCAAAAATTATCTTTTTAGCGTCTTTATTTAAAAATTTATTGTCATGACTGATTCGATTTGTAGTTGAAGCAATTCTTAAAGAGAAAGAGACTTTCTTTTCGTTATTGACTCTAACTAATGATTGATGGACGCCATTTATTCGATATCTATATATTGAGACATCTAATATAGGTTGAGAATATGAAAATTGTTTCTCAGAAATGTTAGCGATTTGTCTTAAGAAATCACTCACTTCTTCATTACTTACATTAACCTCACTTTTTATTCTGCCGAGTTTATTATGTTGATAAAACAAATATTGACCATTATAAGAAATATCAGTGATGTTATCGTCGTTAAGCATACTACTAAGAAAAGAAGATTCAATATAACTAACTAATTTATCATTCATAAATTTTCCCCTCTAATATGAAAAACGAGATTGCTTTTTCGTATTTAAAGAAATAATTCAAATCAGCTTTTAATGATACTTTTATCGCGTTACAGTTATGATTAGTGCAAATAAGACCATCTTCTTTATAAAAATAGTAATAAGAGAGGGTATAGCCAGTAACGTATCTAGGAAGATTATCATTTAGATAATTTTTAATGTTGTTTTCAAGTTTGTCTTCATTAAAATATGGCTTAAATTCTTCATCATCACTAATGGTGTTAATCGCACTTTCAATAACGCCTCTATTCATCAGTAAAAATGTTCGATTGACACTAGAATATTCCATCGCTCCAATTGAAAAAGACAAGAACAAGGACATTATTAAGATGTAGAAGATATTATTTAGCATCTATCTCCTCCGTTGTTCCAAGCGAAAAATCAGCATCAGAAGAAACAGCTGAAACACAATATGAGGATGTTGCGCAATCACCAAGTATGTTTGTTGAAAGTAGTCCCAAATCAAATCGAGAAATGATAGTCTCTCGGTTATAACCTGCACCATAGACAAATATAGTTAAATAATTTTCTGTCTTATTAAAATCACTAGCGATTTCAAAAGGGAAAAATAATTTATTTACTTTTAAATAAGAATCATTTGGTGTTCGATAAGTAATTCTTGTTAGTGGATCAATATATAAATCTTCATCAATTACAAAATTATAAAAATTATTGTTCATTTCTAATTTCCCAATAACTTTGACATAGCCATATTGATTTCTTAAATATGGAAAAGCATTATGTTTGTCTTCAAAAAATATAAACGTTTCATCATAATAGAAATCTTTTTTTAAAATATTATTTGGTGCACTGTAAGAAAAAAGTGGGAAGGATGGATCAAAATAATTTTGATTATTGAACTCGTATAAACTATTAACCACTTCATCGCTAAGGTTATAATTCTCATTAAAAGTCAAATTTTCTTCATTAGATTCGTTTAGATAAATCGCATTTGAGGAAGATGATATATTCCTCTTATCGCTATGATATGTATATAGTCTTTTTGCATATCTAGTTTCACTACCGAAATTAGCGTCAAAAGTTGGCTCAGAGACTAAAATACCAATTTTAAATGAGATTTTAAATCTAGGTCCATTCATTCCTTTTACTAAAAAGAAACTTGACGAAATTGTTTCGACATATTCAAAAGTTGTTGAAACAGCTTTTCCAATAAGCGTTTTTTCACCAATAACATCGTACTCATTAGTTTTAGGATTAAGTCTAGATAAAGTAAACGTATGCTTTTGCGAGAAACTTTTACTTATAAAAGAGGCCGCAAAATCAATTGACGATTTTCTATTTATCTCAATTGCGGATATCTGAACAATATCAATTTGGTTTTGATATCGATATGTCGCTGCTTCTACTTCGCTACTTTTACTACTAGCGCAACTACTAAGAAAAATAGATGATATTAGAAGTAATAAACTAATACGCATAAAATGAATCTAGAAAATTATTAATAGCGTCTAATCTAATTCGATAGAATGTTGTCTTTGAATATAGCGATGTCCACCAGAACTTATCTTTATTAGCAAAGAAGGTATTATTTAAAACATATTTTTCAACATTATCTAAACTGCCGAATGCCTTTTGAACTTTATCAATAAAAAGAATATAGGTCGCTTTTTCCTTTTGCAAAGTAGTAATATCTTTTCTTAATTGACATTGCATGTATGCACTAGCGATTTGCTTAACAGTGTTAACTAACTTTAAGCTTGATTTTCTTTTTGCTTTCATTAGGCTCCCCTCCTTAATTTGAAGTAAAATTAGACGCTATTTCCCTTTTTTTCTCCTACTACTTAATTGGGGGAAGATAACTAAAAAACAATCAATTTTTTGTAAAGTAATTTTTTATCAATAGTTTTACTTTTAGTAATGTTTGTATATAATTTTGACATGATTATTCTTACTGGTGCCTCCGCGAGTGGTAAAACTGTCACCGCACTAGGACTTGCTCAAAAATACGGAATAAAAAAAGCAATCACCACATCGACAAGAGAAAAACGAATTAACGAAATCGATGGGGTGGATTATTTCTTTTTATCAAAAGAAGATTTTTTAAATAAAGCGAAGAAAAACTTATTTGTCGAAACAACTCTATATAATGGTAATTATTACGGCTGTGGGCTTGATCAAGTTGGTGACAATAAGGTCATCGTCTTAGATTTAAATGGTCTACATAGTTTCCAACAATTAAACAACAAAAGAGTCATTTCTTTCTTTTTAAGTGCGGATGAAGACACTCGCAAAGAAAGAATGCTTTCTAGAGGTGATAAATTAGAAAAAATAAGTGAAAGACTTAAAAATGATAAAAATTATTTCTCACTTAAAAATATAGGTCATACCGATTTTGTTATTGATACAACGCATAAAACAATCGACGAGGTCATCGATTTAGTCTATAAGTTATACGTTGAGAAATTAAAAGAAAATTAGCCTCTAAGAAAGGCATAATATACCCAAATTAAAACACCTAATATTGTTAGAGTTACTGCTAGACCAACTATTATTAAAATCAGAATAGTTCGGTCTGTTTTATTTTTAGAATTGAACTTCGGTTCATTTTCAGGTCTTTCGACCATGTCTTTGTTATCGTGAGGTAGAAACATAATATTAAGATTTTTTCTTACTTACTTTAACAAGTATTTTCTCAACTGTAAATTCATTAACTTCTTTTATTTCAACTTTTAAATTTTCATAATTAAATTTATCGCCAACTTTAGCGAATTTCTCAAGGACATCTAAGCACCATCCTCCAACGGTTGAAACATCAAGATTAAGTGGCTTTTCAACACTGACGAGTTCAAAGAAGTCATCGATATTCATGTTACCATCAACTTCATAATATGAACGTTTAATTTTTACATATTGTTGTTTAATAGTGTCCATCTCATCAAACATATCTCCGACGAGTTCTTCTAAGATGTCTTCCATCGTCAAAAGTCCATCTGTTCCACCATATTCATCTTTAATGATGACAATGTGATGTTTATAGCGTTTCATATCTTCAAGAATCTCGCTTATTCCCATCGAGAAAGGAACATAATGTGCCTCTTGCATAAGTGAAAGAATTAACTTGCGGTCAATTTTCTCTTTAGCAAGTATTTTTCTTAATAAGGTTTTAGTAGATAGAACACCAATGATATTATCTAAATTGTCTTTAAAAACAGGGATACGTGAGTGAGTAAATGCTTCATCAGAAAGTAAAACCTCAGAAATATTTGAATCGATATCAAGAGCAAATATATCCACACGTGGAGTCATGATTTCATGAGCTTCAGTGTCTTTAAAAATAATGGCTGATTTAACGAGTTCTTCTTGATCTTCGTCAATGACACCTTCTTCTTGAATAGTTTCAATTATTTGATTTAGTTCATCGTCACTAATCGAATTATTGTTTTCAGCTTCAAGACTATCTTTAATAAATGGTTTAGCGCACAATTTCCCAAATTTAGTTGATACATAAACGATTGGGAAAATAATTATTTTAAAGAAAGCAATTGGATAAGCAAAAAGTAATGAGAAACGATAAGAATACGCTCTTGCGATAACTTTAGGGAATATTTCACCAAAAATAAGTAATAACACAAATAAAATTATCGACATTATTGTTGGAGACAAATCATAAATAGATTGTGAAAATTTTTCGACGGTGAATATTTGATAGCCCAAGACAGTTGCTAAACTTGTCGCACCAATATTAACTAAGTTATTGCAAAACAAAATAGTTGTTATTGTTTCATCATAATTTTGGGCAAATTTGAGTGCTAGTTTTGCACTCTTACTTCCTTTTTCAACGCTCTTTTTTAAGCGAAGTTGATTAACACTCGCATATGTCATATCAGCAGAACTAAAAAAGATAGAGAATATTAGTAAAACTACAATAGCGATAATTAATCCCGCAATCATTTTGTGTCCTCCTTTTTAAGAGGCTCAGCGATTTTACCAACCAGCTCTTCAAGGACATCTTCCATTGTGACCATTCCAAGAACTTTATCGTCTTTTTTGACAATAGCGATATGCGTGTGATGTTTATTAAATCCTTCGATTAAATCGTCTAACTTAACTCTAGTTGAAACAAAATAAGGTTTTTGAAGTGTAGATAAAAGAGAAACGTTTGGATCTTTTAAATAAGCTTTGATGTAAC